>CALQJO020000013.1 GCA_943330915.2 Rhodoferax sp. OV413
GGCAGTTCTGTACAAAAACTGAGCAAATTTAGTTGGAGCGCAGCTCACTATTTTTGAAAGTATCTAGAGCAAAGCACTGGCAGTGTTGAGGTCAGCGGTTCGATCCCGCTTAGCTCCACCAAATCATGTGTTTAAGTGACAAACAAAAAAGCCGACTGCAAAATCGGCTTTTTTTTTGGGGATTTGTCATTCGTCAACCCCGCTGGATAAGCTTCAGACCATCGGATAATCGCGTCTAGGCGAGCCCTTGTACAACTGGCGGGGTCGTCCTATTTTGTAAGCACCACTCAGCATTTCATTCCAATGTGAAATCCAGCCGGGGGTTCGCCCAAGTGCAAAAATAACCGTGAACATGCCCATGGGTATTCCAATCGCTTTCAGGATAATGCCTGAGTAGAAATCGACATTGGGGTACAGTTTTCTGTCTATAAAGTACTGATCTTCGAGTGCGATTTTTTCAAGTCGACGCGCTATCCGGAAGAGAGGGTCATTTTCCACCCCAAGATCCGCCAGAACTTCATCACAAATTTTTCGCATCACCTTGGAGCGAGGGTCAAAGTTTTTGTACACGCGGTGACCAAAACCCATCAGTCGGAAAGGATCGTCTTTATCCTTGGCTCTGGCGATAAACTCCTCTATCCGGGATTCGTCGCCGATTTCATTCAGCATTTTCAGCACTGCTTCGTTAGCCCCGCCGTGCGCCGGGCCCCACAATGCTGCGATGCCAGACGCGATGCACGCATAAGGATTCGCCCCAGTTGAACCGGCAAGCCGCACTGTTGACGTTGAGGCATTCTGTTCATGGTCAGCATGCAGCAGGAATATCACATCCATGGCTTTTGCCAGAACCGGACTCACAGACGGACCTTCGGCAGGTACCCCGAACATCATATGCAGGAAATTTTCTGAATAACTAAGAGCGTTGACAGGTCCCATGATGGGTTGGCCAATCGAATGTTTGTATATCATTGCCGCTAGCGTTGGCATTTTGGCGATCAATCGGATAGCGGCTAATCGGCGCTGTGCTGGGTCATCAACATCAAGGCCTTCGTGGTAAAGAGCGGCAAGTGCGCCAGTCAGTGAAATCAGCACTGCCATCGGATGAGCGTTTCTTTGAAAGCCGTTTAGCAGGTGCGCAATTTGTGCATCGACCATGGTGTGACGTGTTATCTCCGCCACAAAAGAATTCTTTTCAGTCGCGTTGGGCAACTCACCGTTCAGGAGAAGGTAGCAGGTTTCCAGATAATCAGAGTGATCGGCAAGTTGGTCGATCGGATAACCGCGATGCAGCAACACACCCGCATCACCATCTATAAAAGTGATAGACGATTCCGTCGATGCAGTCGACATAAATCCGGGGTCGTAGGTAAAAACTCCGTGGGAGACCAGACTTCGAACATCAATAACGTCGGGGCCAATACTGCCCTTCAAAACTGGTAGCTCAATCAAATCCTGGCTGCCAGCTAGGCTGATGCGGGCTTTGTTGTCACTCATATTCCACTCCTGACTGATAATCTTCCTGCTTCTGGCAATTATGGTCCGAAAATAATCCGGATCAAGGATCCAAGACGTCATTTTTGCTTGTTTGGGGGCGCGTGCCAGCATTTGGGCCGACACTGTACCACAAAGCTGAGCGTGTTCACTCTCAGGTATTTTAAAAAATTGCGATTGACATTACATTGTCATTTAAGTCGGGCAAGCTGCGTCTGATGCTGCCTGATTTATTGTAATCGCCATGCTATGGGAATATACTCTGCGCCCACGAGGTCAGTGCCCCCGCGGAGCTGGTTTCGTTGACGAAGTGCCTGAACATTCTAAGCTCATTCTAAGTAGAATCAGCCCGCACTGTTCAGACTCTCCGGAGGTGGGTAGTGCCAGTGATCATTTGGCTAGGTACTACCCGTGACACTAACTGCGCCCGTCAACGGGCACTTCATGTACTGGCGAATTGTGAAAGACAACAGACCTGTAAATCTCGACTTCAAAACCCTGCGCCTTCCTTTACCCGCGATCACTTCTATCTTGCACCGAATCTCTGGCGTCATCGTCTTCGGCGGAGTTTTTGTGTTGTTATGGTTGTTATCGTCTTCTCTGGAATCAGAGAGTGGATTCGCAGATGTTCAGAACTGGCTTGCAGCGCCGCTGGTTAAGGTGGTCGTCTGGGGAATTCTTGCCGGGCTTCTGTATCACCTGATTGCCGGCGTGAAACACCTGGCGATGGATATGGGTATCGGTGAAACCCTTGAGGGTGCCAAGACCGGCGCCAAACTTGTAGTGGTTATATCGGTGATAGCGATTGTATTAGCGGGGGTATGGTTATGGTAAAGAATGTCACCAGTTTTGGACGCAGTGGCGTTTCCGAATGGGTGGTTCAGCGCGTCAGCGCTGCCATTCTCGGGCTGTATTTCGTAGGACTGCTGGCGTATATGCTGCTGTCACCTGAGTTGAGTTACGCAGAGTGGAAGGCTTTATTCAGTGCTACCTGGATGCGACTCGCGAGCATCGCCGCACTGCTGGCCTTGTGTGCTCACGCGTGGATAGGTATGTGGACTGTCGCAACAGATTACCTGACCGAGGGGTTGTTGGGTCCAAAGGGCACATTTATCCGTTTTTTATTCCAGGCGGCATGTGTATTGCTGATATTCGTTTACCTCGTTTGGGGTGTTCAGATTCTGTGGGGTCTTTAAATGAGCGGTATGCGTACGATTTCGTTTGATGCATTGATAGTGGGCGGCGGGGGTGCCGGCATGCGTGCGTCTCTGCAGTTGTCACAGTCTGGATATAAGACTGCGGTTATTAGTAAAGTCTTTCCGACCCGTTCTCATACTGTTTCTGCCCAAGGCGGCATCACCTGTGCGATCGCCAGCGATGACCCGAATGATGATTGGCGGTGGCACATGTATGACACCGTAAAAGGTTCCGATTACATCGGAGACCAGGAAGCAATCGAATACATGTGCAGTGAAGGTCCACAGACGGTTTTCGAATTGGAGCACATGGGGCTTCCGTTCTCGCGTACTGCAAATGGTCGTATATACCAGCGTCCTTTTGGTGGGCAGTCAAAAAATTTTGGCAAAGGCGGTCAGGCTGCTCGCACCTGTGCCGCGGCGGACAGGACAGGACACGCTTTGTTGCATACGCTCTATCAAGGCAACCTCAAGAACGAAACAGTTTTTTTTAATGAATGGTATGCCACTGATTTGGTGCGCAATCAAGATGGCGTTGTTGTTGGTGTGATCGCGATATGTATTGAAACCGGAGAGACGGTATACGTTCGCGCGAAAGCAACCGTTCTTGCAACAGGTGGTGCTGGCCGAATTTACGCCTCTACCACTAACGCCCTGATTAATACCGGTGATGGCGTGGGCATGGCGCTTCGCGCCGGTTATCCCATGCAGGATATGGAGATGTGGCAATTCCACCCCACAGGCATTTACGGCGCCGGCACGCTTGTGACTGAAGGTTGTCGGGGAGAAGGTGGATATCTCATCAAC
Organism: Rhodoferax sp. OV413; assembly: GCA_943330915.2. Classification (GTDB taxonomy): domain Bacteria; phylum Pseudomonadota; class Gammaproteobacteria; order Pseudomonadales; family Pseudohongiellaceae; genus Pseudohongiella. The sequence continues at coordinate 3,495 of CALQJO020000013.1, forward strand.
AAGGATGGTGAGCGATTCATGGAGCGTTACGCTCCGAACGCCAAGGATTTGGCCGGTCGGGATGTTGTTGCCCGATCCATGATCCAGGAAATTATCGCCGGCAAAGGATGCGGCCCCAACGGCGATCACGTTCTGTTGAAGCTCGACCACCTCGGTGAAAAGGTATTGAATGAGAAGCTGCCAGGCATTTTGGAATTGTCTCGCACATTTGCACACGTGGATCCTGTCAAAGAGCCTATTCCGGTTATTCCAACTTGTCATTACATGATGGGCGGAATACCTACAAACGTAAACGGCCAGGCTATCCGTCAAAATGCCAAAGGTGAAGACGTATTGATTCATGGTCTTTTTGCGGTCGGAGAAGCAGCCTGTGTCTCAGTACATGGTGCTAACCGGTTGGGTGGCAATTCATTGCTTGATCTGGTGGTGTTCGGTCGTGCGGCAGGCAAGCACATCGAAAGTATGCTTACTCAAGGCATTGAACATCGCAAAGCATCGGAATCAGATATCGAGCAGGCACAGGCGCGACTGAACCGATTAAATAGTTCTGGAAGTGGTGAAAAAGTAGCAGAACTTCGCGCGGAGTTGCAGACCATCATGCAAAATCATTTTGGTGTGTTCAGGACCGGCGATTTTATGAACGACGGTATAAAGAAGCTTGAAGCGCTGCGCCCCCGGATTGCCAACGTACATCTGTCTGACAAAAGCAATGCCTTCAACACAGCACGAGTCGAAGCACTGGAACTGGAGAATCTGTTTGAAGTTGCAGAAGCTACCGCCCTGGCGGCAGGCGCGAGAACTGAAAGTCGTGGTGCTCACGCGCGCGAGGATTATCAGGAGCGTGACGATGAGAATTGGCTTTGCCATTCTCTGTATCACCCCACTGATCGGAAGGTTACCAAGCGAGCAGTGAATTTCTCTCCGAAGACTGTAGAGAAATTTGAGCCCATGATCAGAACTTATTAATGATTTTGCTGCCTGCACACAGGTGTCAATGACTTTGAACAAAGGTGAACCATCGTGTTAGTGAGTGTTTATCGCTACAACCCTGAAACAGATACCAAGCCGTCCATGCGCGATTATCAGATCCAGTTGCCCGAAGGCCGCGATCTTATGGTCCTAGACGTTCTTGAGTTGATCAAACGAGAAGACACATCCGTTACCTACCGGCGTTCCTGTCGGGAGGGTGTTTGTGGTTCGGACGGCATGAACATCAATGGCACCAATGGCCTGGCGTGTATCACACCGGTCTCTTCCGTGGTTAAAAATGGCAAGCTGGTGTTGCGTCCGTTGCCCGGACTGCCGGTGATCAGAGATCTGGTTGTCGATATGAGCATCTTCTACACACAGTTTGAGAAGGTGAAACCATTCCTGATTAACAACACCCCGACCCCCGCGATTGAAAGATTGCAGACGCCTGAAGATCGGGCAAAACTTGATGGTCTCTACGAATGTATCCTTTGTGCCTGCTGCAGCACAAATTGCCCATCGTTTTGGTGGAACCCTGATAAATTCATCGGGCCAGCTGGCTTGCTTCAAGCCTATCGTTTTCTGGCCGATAGTCGAGATAAGGCAACCGAAGAAAGACTTTCTGGACTTGAAGACCCATTCAGTGTCTTCCGTTGCAGAGGAATCATGAACTGTGTGGCAGTCTGTCCGAAAGGGCTGAACCCGACAAAAGCGATAGGCCATATCCGCCATATGTTGTTACAGCGTGGTGTCTAAAAATAATATATTACAATGAACCGGCGGCGGACGGGCTCACAAGGCCTTCTCCGATCCGCCGGTTTTGTCAACCAGGAAATAATTAAAATGCACAACAACATCATGGAGTTAATGTGGAACAGCGGTCATCTTTCAGGTGGCAATGCTGAATATGTTGAGCAACTCTACGATCAGTACCTCAAAGATCCTGGTCAGGTATCAGAGGAGTGGCGAAACTACTTTGACACGCTGCCCAGAGTAACTGAACAAAATTCAGTTGATGTTTCACATCGGGAAGTTCAGGAATATTTCAAAGTACTCGGCAAAACCAGTCGGTTCAAGCCTGTTCTCAGTAATGATGTTGTTGTTAATTCCGAACATGAAAACAAACAGGTACAGGTTCTGCATCTGATCAGTTCATACCGTGTGCGTGGACATCAGAAGGCCAAACTTGATCCGTTGTCCCTTATGCACCGGGAAAGGGTCCCAGACCTGGAACTCGATTTTCACAACCTCTCACTTGCCGATAATTCCACGGTATTTCAGACCGGATCACTGCAAATCAATCGCGATACGGCGACGCTGCGCGAAATAGTTGATGTGCTGGAGCGTATTTACTGCGGTTCAATCGGCTATGAATTCATGCACATAGTAGATCTTGCGCAAAAGCACTGGATTCAAAAGCGAATCGAGCCCAAGCACGGCAATCCTGCGTTCAAAACTGATGTAAAGCGTCATATTCTGGAGCGGCTGAGTGCCGCTGAAGGTTTGGAAAAACATCTGGATTCCAAGTATCCGGGAACCAAGCGTTTTGGTCTGGAAGGTGGCGAGAGCCTGATTCCATTGGTCGACGAGCTCATTCAGCGTGCTGGTAGCTACGGTGTAAAAGAAGTTGTCATAGGTATGGCGCACCGCGGTCGACTCAATATGCTGGTCAATATTCTGGGCAAAAACCCGGCAGATCTGTTCAATGAATTCGAAGGTCGGGCAAAATACAAAAGCTCAGGCGACGTCAAATATCATCAAGGGTTTTCATCCAACATCATGACGCCCGGTGGCGAAGTACACCTGGCGATGGCGTTTAATCCGTCGCATCTGGAGATCGTATCCCCGGTTGTGGAAGGCTCTGTGCGCGCAAGGCAAGATCGGCGTAAGGACTCGCTCGGCCACACAGTGTTGCCACTGAGTATTCATGGTGACGCGGCATTTGCAGGTCAGGGTGTGGTCATGGAGACTTTTCAGATGTCCCAGACACGCGCTTATGGTACGGGTGGCACGGTGCACATTATCATCAATAATCAGGTTGGTTTTACAACCAATCGCCGCGATGATGCGCGCTCAACTGAGTACTGTACCGATGTGGCAAAAATGGTGCAGGCACCTATTTTCCATGTTAACGCTGACGACCCGGAAGCTGTTCTGTTTGTCACTCAACTGGCGCTCGATTTCCGTTATGAATTCAGGAAAGATGTTGTTATCGATCTGGTTTGTTATCGCCGCCGCGGTCATAACGAAACCGATGAGCCATCATCTACCCAGCCTTTGATGTACAACAAGATCCGGCAGATGGCGACAACACGCGCGCTGTATGCTGATCGGATGATGGCCGAAGGAGTAGTAACAGCCTCTGAAGTTGAAGAACTTAATACGTCATACCGTAGCGCATTGGATACGGGCTCCCACGTCGTGAAGAGTTTGATCAAAGAGCCCAATGTTGAAATGTTCGTCGACTGGAACCCTTATCTCGGCCACATCTGGTCTTCGCATTACAACACCAGCATCAAGCTCGAAACTTTGCAGGCTCTGGCTAAAAAGATCACGACGCTGCCTGCAAGCCTTACTTTGCATCGCCAGGTCCAGAAGCTTGCAGATGACCGCAGCAAAATGGCCGCCGGTGATCTGGCTATTGACTGGGGATTTGCCGAGACTCTGGCCTATGCCAGTATTCTTACCACAGGCAATCGCGTCAGATTGACTGGGCAGGATGTGGGCCGCGGCACTTTCTCGCATCGTCACGCGGTGTTGCGAGATCAGAACTGCGAAGACGAATATGTACCCTTGAGATCACTGGTCAGTGATCCAAAGATGTTCAGCATATACGACTCGTTGTTATCCGAGGCTGCGGTGCTGGCATTTGAATACGGTTACGCGACAACAGCACCTAATGCACTGGTGATATGGGAAGCGCAATTTGGTGATTTTGCCAACTGCGCGCAGGTCGTCATTGATCAGTTTATAACCAGTGGTGAGCAGAAATGGCAGCGACTATGCGGGCTGACCATGTTGCTCCCACACGGGTACGAAGGGCAGGGGCCGGAGCATTCCTCCGCGCGCCTGGAGCGTTTCTTGCAGCTGTGCGCGGAACAGAACATCCAAGTGTGCCTGCCTACTACGTCGGCTCAGGTTTTCCACATGCTGCGCCGGCAGGTTCTTTGCCCGCTGCGCAAGCCCCTTGTGGTAATGTCGCCCAAGAGTCTGTTACGTCATAAGGAGACAACGGCCACTCTTGAAGAGTTGGCAAACGGTTCGTTCCAGGTGGTTATTGGCGAAACAGATAGTGATATTCAGCCATCTACGGTCGATCGTGTCATTCTGTGCTCAGGTAAAGTGTATTACGATCTTCGTGCCGAGCGTCGCAATCGTGGGTTGACGAACATGGCTATCATCCGACTGGAACAACTTTATCCGTTCCCTGAGGATGATCTGCGAGCGGCAATCAAACAGTATGCCAATGTTTCGGATATTGTCTGGAGTCAGGAAGAGCCTATGAACCAGGGTGCCTGGTATTCAAGCCAGCACCACATGCGTAATGTGATTCAGTCGCTTGGACTGTCGGTGAACCTGCGATACGCAGGTCGTGAAGCATCAGCAGCACCAGCCGCAGGTTACCCTGAGTTGCATAACCAACAACTGCGGGCATTCCTTGAGCTGGCCTTAGGTCAGGCTAAGTAAGGCTGTTTCGCAAATAAAATCGCAGGATCTAAAAAAACAAATTTTTGAAAATAAAGGACTAAACATGTCTATTGAAATTAAAGCACCACAGCTGCCGGAATCCGTGCCTGATGGCACCATAGCAAGTTGGCATAAGAAGCCCGGTGACGCTGTGAAGCGCGACGAGCTGCTGGTAGACATCGAAACCGATAAAGTGGTTATAGAAGTAGTGTCACCCGCTGACGGCATCCTTGAGAAAATTGTCAAGCAATCCGGCGACACAATTGTCAGTAATGAACTGATTGCCTTGGTAAAAGAGGGCGCAGGCAGCGAAGCACCGGCCGTTGTTGCAGCTGCAGCTTCGCGTGTCGAGCCCGTCAGCGCTGAAACTCCAGTGCTCAGCCCTGCTGCCAAGAAAATAGCTGAGGAGCATGGTCTTAAAGCTGATCAGATCAGCGGCACCGGTAAAGCTGGTCGCGTGACCAAAGAGGATGTGCTGGGAGCTATCGATGCCCCGCGTGCAGCGCCTTCAGTTCGTGAAATGCCCGCCGGTGCTGATCTGTCATCGGGCCGTGTCGAAGAACGTGTGGCGATGAGCCGCTTACGTGCCAAAGTAGCTGAACGTCTGTTACAGGCGTCACAAACTACAGCTATGCTGACAACCTTTAATGAAGTAAATATGGCGCCCGTTATGGCGCTGCGAGCCCGCTACAAAGATCAGTTTGAAAAGGCTCACGACGGCGTTCGTCTCGGATTCATGTCATTTTTTGTGCGCGCCAGTGTCGAAGCACTAAAACGATATCCAGCAGTCAATGCCTCCATTGATGGGAGTGATATCGTTTATCACGGCTATCAGGATATCGGGGTCGCTGTATCATCTCCCCGTGGTCTGGTTGTCCCTGTGCTGCGTAACGCCGATCACATGAGCCTCGCTCAGGTAGAGGGCAAGATCCGCGAATTCGGCATAAAAGCGCAGGATGGAAAGCTTTCGATCGATGAAATGACGGGCGGCACGTTCACCATATCCAATGGTGGTGTGTTCGGTTCACTGTTATCAACACCCATACTCAACCCGCCACAAACTGCCATTCTTGGGATGCACAAAATCCAGGAGCGCCCGATGGCTGTTAACGGTAAAGTCGAAATCCTGCCCATGATGTATCTGGCACTTTCTTACGATCACCGCATGATTGATGGCAAAGAAGCTGTCCAGTTTCTGGTGACTATCAAGGATCTGCTTGAAGATCCTGCTCGCATATTGCTGGAGATATGAGATTCACCAGACATGGCTGAGCAAGCTGTGCTTGTCCGGCCTGCGCTCGGCGTGGGCCACAGCTGTTAAACAGGCTGTGGCGCTTGCGTTTGACGAGTCAGTAACTGAATGCCTTTAGACAGGGAACTAAAATGAGCAAAAAATTTGATGTGTTAGTGGTAGGCGCCGGGCCAGCGGGTTATGTTGCCGCGATTCGATGTGCACAGTTGGGAATGAAAACAGCGTGTGTTGAGAAATGGCATGATGACAAAAACGATCCGGTTTATGGCGGAACCTGTCTAAACGTGGGTTGTATCCCCTCCAAAGCTCTGCTTGATTCATCACACAAGTATTCTGAAGCCAAAAAAGGTTTTGCTATCCACGGCATTACCATGGATAAGCTGGGCATTGATGTGCCGGCGATGATCGATCGCAAGGCAAACATCGTCAAGCAGTTGACTCAAGGCGTTAAAGGTTTGTTTGCGGCAAACAAGGTCGAGGGTATTCAGGGCACAGGCAAACTTCTGAAAGGCAAAAAGGTCTTGGTCACCGCCGCTGATGGTTCGACGCAGGAATTGGAAGCCGATCATATAATTCTGGCGGCAGGTTCTGAGCCGATCAAGATTCCGCCCACACCGGTTGATCAGGACGTAATAGTCGACTCAACGGGAGCGCTTGAATTTACTGAAGTACCACAAAGATTGGGCGTGATCGGCGCCGGTGTGATTGGCCTGGAGTTAGGCAGCGTCTGGGCGCGTCTGGGCGCACAGGTCACTGTTCTTGAAGCCGCTGATGTGTTTTTGCCGGCTGTTGATGCGCAGCTTGCAAAAGAGGCACATAAAGAATTTACCAAGCAGGGGCTGGATATCAAGCTCTCCAGCAAAGTGACCGCCAGTAAAATTAGTTCAGAAAAAATCAAAACAGTGACAGTGTCTTACACCGATAAGGATGGTGAACAGGAAATTGTTTTTGACAAGTTGATTGTTGCCGTCGGGCGGCGTCCCTGTTCAGCTGGTTTGTTGTCAGAAGACTGTGGTGTTGAAATTGATCAGCGTGGATTCATCAAAGTAAATGACCAATGTGCCACCTCGGTTCCGGGTGTCTGGGCAGCTGGCGATCTGGTCAGAGGTCCGATGCTGGCTCACAAGGGAATGGAAGAGGGTGTGATGGTTGCCGAGCGCATCGCTGGCAAAAAGACGCAGGTGAATTACGACCTGGTACCGTTTGTCATCTACACGCATCCGGAACTTGCCTGGGTTGGGAAAACTGAGCAGCAGCTCAAAGATGAAGGGGTTGAATACAATGTTGGTACATTCCCTTTCAGCATCAATGGTCGCGCAATGGCGGCCAACGAGTCTGTGGGTCTGGTTAAACTGATCGCTCACGCCAAAACTGATCGGATTCTGGGTTGCCACATATTTGGACCCAGTGCTGCGGACCTGGTACAACAAATTGTCATTGCCATGGAGTTCAGCGCCAGTGCCGAAGATATCGCATTGACCATGTTCTCTCACCCGGCCTTGTCGGAAGCAGTACACGAAGCAGCATTGGCCGTCGGTGGACATGCCATTCACGCTGTCAATAAACGTAAGCGCAACTGATTCATGCGCTTTTTTTTCAGAGGAAATAACGAATGAATCTACACGAGTATCAGGGAAAGCAGCTGTTTGCTGAGTACGGGCTCCCGGTGTCGAAAGGTTTTGCGGTGAATACACCCGAAGCTGCGGCCGAGGCCTGTGACAAGATTGGTGGTGATATGTGGGTCGTTAAGGCCCAGGTGCATGCAGGTGGTCGGGGTAAGGCCGGCGGTGTCAAGCTGATCAAAAATCGCGAAGACGCCAAGACTTTCGCGGCTAACTGGCTGGGCAAACGTCTGGTGACTTATCAGACCGATGCCAATGGTCAGCCGGTCAACCAGATTCTGGTTGAAGCGTGCACCGATATCGCCAAAGAACTTTACCTTGGCGCTGTAGTGGACCGCTCATCACGTCGTGTTGTGTTTATGGCCTCCACAGAGGGTGGTGTCGAGATTGAGAAAGTTGCTCACGATACCCCTGAAAAAATCCTCAAAGCGACTGTTGATCCTCTGGTAGGCCCTCAGCCTTATCAGGGTCGTGATCTGGCCTTTCAGTTGGGCCTGTCAGGCGACCAGATAAAGCAGTTTACCCAGATTTTTATGGGCCTCGGAAAACTGTTCGCTGATTACGACTTGGCTCTGTTGGAAATCAATCCGCTGGTGATCAAGACTGACGGCAATCTTCACTGCCTCGATGCCAAGATCACCATCGACGGTAATGCCATGTACCGTCAGCCAAAGCTGAAGGCTATGCATGATCCCTCTCAGGATGATCCGCGAGAAGCGCATGCTGCAAGTTTTGAACTGAATTATGTGGCGCTGGAAGGAAATATCGGCTGTATGGTCAATGGGGCCGGGCTGGCAATGGGAACGATGGATATCGTTAACCTGCATGGCGGCAAACCAGCCAACTTTCTTGATGTGGGCGGTGGCGCTACCAAAGCCCGCGTTACCGAAGCTTTCAAGATCATTCTGTCGGACACCAATGTTAAAGCGGTTCTGGTTAATATCTTCGGTGGTATTGTCCGTTGCGACATGATTGCTGAAGGCATTATCGGAGCAGTCAAAGAAGTGGGTGTGAAAGTCCCGGTGGTTGTGCGTCTGGAAGGCAATAATGCTGAACTGGGTGCCAAGGTACTGGCTGACAGCGGTCTGAACATTATCGCGGCAAAAAGTTTGACAGATGCTGCTCAGCAGGTCGTCAAGGCTGCGGAGGGTAAATAATGAGTATTCTGATAAACAAAAACACAAAAGTGATCTGCCAGGGTTTTACCGGCTCTCAGGGCACCTTCCATTCCGAACAGGCAATAGCCTATGGAACAAAAATGGTCGGTGGTGTCACACCAGGTAAAGGTGGCACGACACATCTGGGTTTGCCAGTCTTCAACACCGTGCGTGAAGCGGTCGAAGCCACGGGCGCTGATGCCAGCGTGATCTATGTGCCGGCACCCTTTTGCAAGGATTCCATCCTTGAGGCTGCCAACGGCGGTATAAAGCTGATTGTTTGTATCACGGAAGGTATTCCAACGCTGGATATGCTGGATGCCAAGGTCAAGTGTGATGAACTTGGAGTGCGTCTGATCGGACCAAACTGCCCGGGTGTGATCACGCCGGGCGAATGCAAAATTGGCATCATGCCGGGTCATATTCACTTGCCCGGTAAGGTGGGTATCGTTTCCCGATCTGGCACATTGACCTATGAAGCTGTAAAACAAACCACTGATGCAGGTTTTGGCCAGTCTACCTGTGTTGGTATTGGTGGCGATCCAATCCCTGGCTCAAACTTCATTGATATTTTGAAGATGTTCGAAGCGGATCCTAAAACAGAAGCGATTGTCATGATCGGTGAAATTGGTGGCAGTGCTGAGGAAGAGGCCGCGGCCTATATCAAAGCCAATGTCACCAAGCCTGTTGTGTCCTACATTGCCGGTGTGACTGCCCCAGCGGGCAAACGTATGGGTCATGCTGGCGCTATTATTTCAGGCGGAAAAGGTACTGCGGATGAGAAATTCGCAGCGCTTCAGGATGCAGGTGTGCGCACTGTTCGCAGTCTGGCAGATATCGGCAAAGCATTAAAGGAAGTAACCGGTTGGTGATGCGCCAGTCACGGGCGCAAACAGTGCCCGTGACCCGCATCGGTGCGAAGGCCGCATAGAGCAAGGGTTCGGCGTAAAAAATTCTCCTTCGGGAGGTTCAAAAATTCAAACATCCTGTGTTAGTCTTGGATCGAGAATTCGGCAGGGAGCCTTGAATTTACGCCAAATCGCTTCATCCGGGTCGCTTTTGTTACCTATCAACACACGCCGGCATTATTCGGGTGGATTGGTAACTTGATGGCTTGATTTGTGCAACGCTGAGAGCACTGAAGGATTGTTGTTGTTTTGGGATTTACCTCCGGACAGTCAGTTCGTCCGGCTCCTGTTACTGGCAGGTTATGGGTAATAAAGAAGAAGAGAAGATGTCACATCCGGTGTTGCGCCGGGGTGTTTAATAAAATAACAGGATGGCACATGAAAAACCGTCGAATATTTTCTAAAGTTCTGGTTCCACTCGCGTCGCTGCTGGTGATCGGAACGGCCAAGGCTCAGGACGTTGATACCAGCGATCTTGACCGGGCACAAAATGTAGTTGCCGAGACCACTCAGGTAGCTGCTCAGGCTCAAACAAATATTAACCGCCTCTCGAACTCAGCAAGCTCCCTGTTCGAAGAATTCAAACTCGAAAGTGATAACCTTGAAGCGTTGTTGGTGCTGAATGCCAACTGGCGTCGTCAGGTCGCTATTCAGGAGCAGGAACTCAATACCATTATTGAGTCAGTTGCTGAAGTTCGAAACGTAACACAAGAGTTGCCATTGCTGATGAATCGCATGATTGCAGGTGTGGAGCAGTTCATTGAACTGGACATGCCATTCCACCTTGATACTCGCAGAGCGCGCGTTGAATTTGTGCGAGACGCGATCGACAATCCTAATGTTTCAACAGCTGAGCGTTTCCGTCAGATCCTGGTTCTGTTCCAGACTGAAAACGCCTATGGCCGCACACACGAAACTTACGCAACAACGCTGACTATTGATGGTGTTGAGCGTGATGTAGACGTGCTGCGTGTTGGTAGAGTTTCATTAGTCTTCCAAACCAAAGACCGTAACCTCAGCGGCGCTTGGGATGCTCAGGCACGTCAGTGGGTAACACTGGATGCGGCTGAATATCGAAACGCTGTCCGTTCTGCAATCAACGTGTCAAGCGGCATGGTTGCACCTGAAATCATTGACCTACCAATTGTTGCGCCGGAGTTAGCACAGTGAAGAAGAACATAATCAAATTAGCAGGCATTTCCTTTACAGGGCTGTTCCTTGCCGTGTCAACACAGGCTTTTGCGCAGCAGCCAGCAGCCAATCTTGGCGAATTGCTCCGTAACGTGGAAGAAAATCGGGTACTGGAGTCTCAGGAAGCCCGTGAACGCGAACAGCGTTTTCAGCAGCAGGTAAACCAGCAGCAGCAGATCTTGGAAGAGACCCGCACTGCTATTACGCAAGAAGAAGCTGAGAACGCTCGACTGGAAGGTGTGTTTGACGCCAACCGTCAACTGTTGACAGAGCGTCGCGCTCAGTTGCGTGAGGTTCGGGCTAACCTCAACGAACTGTTGGGTACCATTCAGGGTGTAGCAGGCGACTTCCGCGGAGTGTTTGAGAACTCCCTGGTCAGCGCTCAATATCCAGGCCGTGATGAATTCCTTGACAACTTTATCGCACGTGTGTCCAGCGATACTGAGCAAGTTCGAGTAGATGAAATCGAGCGTTTCTGGTTCTACATGCAGCAGGAGTTGGTTGAATCTGGTCGTGTTGTTAAGTACGAAGGCATCGTAGGTTTGCCATCCGGCGAACAAGAGACTCGCACGATTACCCGTATTGGTTCATTTAACGCCATAGCTAACGGTGACTATCTGTCATACACCGGCGCGGTTGGTCACCTGCAAGTATTGCCACGTCAGCCCAACGCTGATGTTGTGGGTCGTGCTGCAGCACTGGAAAATGCACAATCAGGTATCCTCAGAGTGGGTATTGACCCAACAGGCGCCTTGGGTGGCAGCTTGATGGCTAACCTGATCAACTTCCCGACAGCTGCAGAGCAGGTGCGTGATAACTCGGGGCCGATTGGTTTTGCAATTGTTGGCTTGGGCATCATCGGTGTGCTCGTTGGTCTGTTCAGATCATTCGTTCTGACAATGGTTTCTGCTAAAGTAAATGCGCAGATGAAGGCTGATAAACCTAACAAAAACAACCCATTGGGTCGGGTTTTGATGGTTGCTGAGTCAAATCCTAATGTAGATACCGATACACTTGAGTTAAAACTTGGTGAAGCAATTCTGCAGGAGACACCTGCACTTGAACGTATGCTCACGATTATCAAGATTATCTCTACCATTGCCCCTCTAATGGGTCTTCTGGGTACGGTAACGGGTATGATTCAGGTATTCCAGCAGATCACGGTCTATGGCGCTGGTGACCCTACAATCATGGCCGGTGGTATCTCCATGGCATTGATGACTACCGTGCAAGGTATTGTTGCTGCGATCCCATGTATTTTGATGCATGCTTGGGTAAAGAGTAAAAGTGACAACATAATCCATATCCTCGAAGAGCAGGCGACGGGAATTATTGCGAAAAAATCTGAAGCTTCTTCAAGCAAGGCTTAAGGGGGCTCCATGTATTTTGCAATTCTCGATGGATACGAAGCAATAACCGACTTTATGGCGAGGGGAGGGGATGTATTGTGGGTGATAGCAATACTCCTGGTTGTTAAGTGGTCGTTGATTTTTGAACGCATCTGGTATTTGCACTCTACCCATTCCAAGAGGGTCAAACAGACCCTCGCGGCTTGGGCCGGTCGGACTGACACGCGTTCATGGCGTGCTCACCAGATTCGCAATATGATGATTTCGGAAGTCTCCTTGGATTTAAGATCTACATTACCGATGATTGAGGCTTTAGTGGTTGTTTGCCCACTGCTGGGTCTATTAGGTACTGTAACCGGCATGATTGAAGTGTTCTTTGTGATGGCTTTGACCGGAGGCGGAGATGCTAAGTCTATGGCGGGTGGTGTGTCCAAAGCTACTATCCCGACTATGGCTGGCATGGTGGGAGCGCTTTCAGGAATTTTTGCTTACAACTGGTTAAAACATCGTGTTGACCGTGATTTGGCCTTGCTCGAAGACAACTTGGCCTGAGCCAAATTCACAGATACTGAGATACTGAAAAGGCATAATAATGAAAACAGGTTTAATGAGGAAACGCGAGGACGAAATGGCTGGGGAGATCGACCTAACCCCAATGCTTGATGTGGTCTTCATCCTGCTGATCTTCTTTATCGTAACCTCAGTGTTTGTCACAGAGGCCGGTATTGATGTATCCAAGCCGCAGGCTTCAACAGCAGAAGCTCGATCCAAGGACTTGATACTAATTGCTATTAGTGATGATGGTCAGATATGGATAGACGGTGAACAGCTCGATCCACGCTTTATTCGATCTCGCTTTGAAAGAAGGCTGGCAGAAACTCCGAATGCGTCAGTGGTTATTCAGGGAGATCGTGCAGCACAGAACGAGCATGTCATGACTATTCTTCGGGCGGCGCGCGATGCAAATATTGCTGCTGTCTCGATCTCAACGGAGAACTAGACATGATTGTGATTCGATGGATTATGTCATTCGGCTTCGCAGCTGCAGTGACCATAGCACTGTTTTATTTCATGCAAGCGCTTATTGCAACTGGTGGTGCATTGGAAGAGCGAGTTAACGTTATCCGTATCGTTGACGCCACTATGCCGGAAATTGTGATGGAAGTAGTGCGTGAAGTTGAGCGTCCTGAAGAAATCGAACAGGTTGATCAGCCTCCGCCCGAAGCGCCGGATCGAAATATAAACATGGACGGTGATAGCAGTCTCAACATCAGCCGTGAAGTTGTGGATGTTGATCTTGATCTGAATATCGGCGCTGCAGGCCTTGGTGCAACCGACGGTGAAATGCTTCCGCTGGTTAATATTCAACCAACCTACCCAACCCGAGCTGCCCAACGCGGCATAGAAGGATGGGCACAGGTAGCGTTCACGGTGACTGAAACGGGTGGCGTACGTGATGTTGTTGTGGTCGACGCAGAACCTGCTGGTATGTTCGATCAGGCGTCTATCCGTGCTGCAGAACGATTCCGGTTCCAGCCGCGCGTAGTGAATGGTCAGCCGGTGGAAGTTCCTAATGTCCAATATGTTTTCCGTTTCCAGTTGGAGGAGTGATAAATGGCGACTTCATATTTGAAACTTAAGGGTTTGGTGTTGGCTGGCATGATGGCAGCCTCTGCTGTCGTGCTCCAGGCGACTTTTTCAGAGCCCGTCCACGCTCAGCAGGCTGCACAGGGTGAACAGTCGGGTCAGCGGCAACCGCCACCCACACGAAGCTCTGACACTTTGAGCGATCGTGTATATCGTGCAATAGCCGAGATTCAAACGCTTATGACACCTGAAGATCCTGCTGATCAGCCGGATCTAGTGTCAGCAAAAACTGCGCTGGATGAGCTCAACGAACGTTACGATACTTTGAACGATTTTGAGAAATCGACGCTGTTGAATTTCTATACTAACTATTATCTCGCAACGGATGATATCCCTAACGCCATGGCAACCTTCGAAAGGATTCTGGAAATTGTGAATCTAAGAGAGGATGCCCGTCTGCGAGCATTGTTATCACTTGGTCAGCTTTATGCGTCTGAAGAGCGCTATGATGAGGCTGTGACTACGTTAAATCAGTGGAGAGATCTCTCTGTTGAAGAAAACGCTACGGTGTTTCAGATTTTGGCCTTGGCGTACTACAACAAACAAGACTATCCGCAGGCAATACCCCATCTGCTCAGTCATATGGATATGCTACGAGCGGAGGGTCGAGAGCTTGGTAAAAATATCTACGGTCTGCTTAATTTAATGTATATCGAGCTTGAAGACTACGATAGCGCCCTTGAAGTAACTAAAACAATGGTGGGGTTGTTCGACGAGGCATCGGACTGGCGCAATCTTGCAGCTATCTATGGTTACCTCGAGGATGATGCAAAGCGTATTCAAACTTTGGAATTGAGCTACCGTAAAGGTTACTTTTCCAGTGAAGCAGAATACTTGAATCTGTCTCAGTCATTAGCGGGAATGGATGCGCCGGCTCGAGGAATCAAAATTCTTGAAGACGGCATTGAGAAAGCCGTTGTCGAAGAAAATGATGCCAATTTGCGTCGGTTGACTCAAATGTACATCATGGCGAACGAATTTGAGCATGCCCTTAAGCCTGCTCAGCGATTGACCGAGTTGGCTAACGATGGTGAGTCGTGGGATTACCTTGGTTACGTTTACCTGATGAATCGTGATTACGTGAACGCCGCAACTGCAATGCAGACTGCGCTTGAACGTGGTGGTCTGGAAAATCAGGGCGAGGTGCAATTGTCACTGGCAAGGGCGCTGGTTGAACTGGATCGGTTCGATGAAGCTCTGGTGGCTGCTCAGCGTGCTGAGACTCTGGGTACCAACAATGCCGGTCAATTCGTGACCTTCGTTCGCAGCTCCAAAGAGCGTCATGAAGCGTTGGCCGCGCGTAAGCAGGAGTCTATCGAGTACTACCAATCCTGATAGAGTTTTAAACTCTGCCAGCTTGAAAAAGTCTTGGTATGGCCCCATAAAAACCCGGTAACCGGAAGGTTCACCGGGTTTTTTATGCTATTGCCAGAACAATTTTGCAGGGGTTATGTGTATGACGACAGAAATAAAAAAGGAAACCAGAGGGTTTGAAACCGAGGCCAAGCAGTTGCTGCAGCTGATGATTCATTCACTGTACAGCAACAAGGAAGTATTCCTGCGTGAGTTGATTTCAAACGCATCTGATGCCGCGGACAAGCTTCGTTTTGAGTCGCTTTCAAAGCCTGAGCTGTTTGAGAATGATGCAGATCTCAAGGTGTTGATCAGTTTTGACAAGGACGCAGGTACCATCACCATCTCTGATAATGGTATCGGCATGTCCCGCGAAGAAGTAATCAGTAATCTCGGCACCATCGCACGCTCAGGTACCGCGCAGTTTCTGAATAATCTCAGTGTAGATCAGAAAAAAGACTCTCAGCTGATAGGACAGTTTGGGGTCGGTTTTTACTCGGCATTTATTGTTGCATCTGAGGTGGAAGTGCTAACCAGAAAAGCCGGTGTGGATGCTGCAGAAGCTGTGCATTGGATATCGCAGGGAGAATCGGACTACACCGTTGAAACTGTTGAAAAGGCCAGCCGAGGAACCACCGTTATTCTAAAGCTCCGGCCAGAAAGCCTGGAGTTCGCGGATGCTTTCCGTCTGCGGCAGATTGTCAAAAAATATGCTGATCACATCGCCATACCGGTGTTATTACCCAAACAGAATTTTTCAGCTGATGCGGATGATGATGCCCCGGCTGCTGCACCAGAGTTTGAGGCTGTCAATTCAGCCAAGGCTTTGTGGACGCGTCCCCGATCAGACGTGAAGGAAGATGAGTACATAGAATTTTACAAACATATCTCTCACGACTATGAACAACCGCTCAACTGGAGCCACAACAAGGTTGAAGGCAAGCTGGAATACACGAGTCTGTTATTTGTGCCAGGGCGTGCTCCCTTTGATTTGTGGAACCGTGATGGTGTCCGTGGTCTGAAACTGTACGTGCAGCGCGTGTTTATCATGGATCAGGCGGAACAGTTTCTACCCCTGTATCTGCGTTTCATCAAAGGTGTTGTGGATTCCAACGACATCTCTTTGAATGTTTCACGTGAAATTCTCCAAAAAGACCCGGCTGTAGACTCCATGCGAAGTGCATTAACCAAACGCGCGCTGGATATGCTTGGAAAATTGAAGGCAGACGATAAGGATAAGTACAAAAAATTCTGGGCAGAGTTTGGCCAGGTACTCAAAGAAGGCCCCGGCGAAGACTTTTCCAATCGCGAGGCTATTGCAAAGTTGTTGTTGTTCACCAGCACGCACGAGAGTAGCCAGGGGCAGGATCAGACGCTGGACGACTATGTCTCAAGAATGCAGCCCGAACAAAACAAGATTTATTACCTGATTGCTGATTCGGCAAAAACCGCGCGCAACAGCCCGCATCTGGAAATTTTCCGGAAGAAAGGTATAGAAGTGCTGTTGTTGTCCGATCGTATTGATGAATGGTTAATGAGTCATCTGCATGAATTTGATGGCAAGTTGTTGCAGGACGTCACCCGGGGAGAATTGGATCTGGGTGGTCTGGACGACGAGGCGGAAAAAGTTGAGCAGGAAAAGCGCGAGCAGGCAATGAAACCATTGATTGTCCGCGTAAAAGCCAGTCTTGGTGAGCGTATCAAAGAGGCGCGTGTCAGCCATCGCCTGACTGACTCGCCCGCCTGCCTGGCGCTTGATGAAGATGATATGGGCGCGCAAATGCGTCGAATCATGCAGGCGTCTGGTCAAAGTGTTCCCGAGACAAAGCCAGTCTTTGAACTCAACCCGACACACCCGCTAATCAATAAGCTGGAGCATGAACCGGATGAAGATCGATTTGGTGACTTGATTTCTCTGTTGTTTGATCAGGCAAGCCTGGCCGAGGGTCACGAGCTGGAAGATCCTGCACGGTTCAGCCGTCAGCTTAACAAACTGCTGCTTGAGTTGTGTGACTGATAATCACACGCTTCATACCGAGCCGCTGTTACATCCGTTGCAGCGGCTCTATCCCCAGAAGATTCAAACCCTTTTTGAGTGTCACCGCTGTCAGACTGGCTAACGCCAGTCTGCTTCTGCGGGTATCAGCATCTGATTTGAGAATAGGGCAGCTTTCATAGAATTTCATGAACAGGCCGGATAATTCATACAGATACAAGCACAGCTGATTTGGGTAGCAGTCCTCGCCAAGTAGTTGAACCAGCTCTGCAAATTGTAGAATTTTGACAGCCAGTGAGCGCTCCTCGGATTGCTGCAACTGAATATGGTCACCAGGGTAAATGGATTCCTCTTCCAGACGACGTAGCACACTTTGAATACGTGCATACGCATAAAGCAGGTAGGGTGCTGTGTTACCTTCAAATGACAGCATACTTGACCAGTCAAAAACATAATCACTGGTGCGATTCTTGGAAAGATCCGAATACTTTACGGATGCTATGCCCACCGTGTTGGCAATCAGTGCTTTTTCTGAATCTGACAAATCCGGGTTCTTTTCTGTAACCAGATCCTGTGCCCTCAAGACGGCTTCAGCAAGCAGTTCGCGCAATTTAACGATATCGCCACTGCGGGTTTTGAAGGGTTTGCCATCCTCACCCATCATTGTGCCGTAGGCGATATGCTCCAGTTTGCAGTTCTGTCGGACAAAACCGGCAGCTCTCGAAACAGCAAACACCTGTTGAAAATGCAGGCTCTGCCGAGCATCAACGACGTACAGGACCCGGTCAGCTCCGAGGTTGTCGGATCGATAGCGTATAGCAGCGAGATCGGTGCTGGCATACAGGTATCCGCCATCACTCTTCTGGATAATCACAGGTAACGGGCTGCCATCTTTGCCTTTAAATTCGTCCAGGAAAACACATTGCGCACCATCGGATTCGGTGAGCAAGCTTTTATCATGAAGATCATCAACTATATTTGGTAACTCTTTGTTATAGAAGCTTTCTGCTCGCAGATCATTGCGTTTTAATCCAACGGATAGCAGGTTGTAGACTTCTTCACAGTGCTGCAAGGACTCCTCGATAAAGCGTTGCCATGCGGCCAGACAATCCGCATCACCCTGTTGAAGTTTAACAACGTAAGCGCGCGCCTGATCTGCAAAGCCTGGTTCTGTATCAAAGCGTTGTTTGGCTGCACGGTAAAAGCCTTCCAGATCTGCCAGATTACTGGAGAGCGCCCTTTTATCACTGCTTAACGAGTTCATGTGGGCGATCAGCATGCCAAACTGAGTACCCCAGTCGCCAACGTGGTTCTGTCGAATGACGCAGTGTCCCAGTGCTTCCAGAATGCGGACAATCGAGTCGCCGATGATTGTGCCCCGCAAATGACCAACGTGCATTTCTTTGGCAAGGTTGGGGCTTGAATAGTCGACTACAATGGTTTGTGGATGCTGGCTTGGCACAATCAGTGCATTAGGGTCTGACAGGCAAGCGCTGGCTTTTGCTGCCAGCAGGTCGTCACTCAGAAAGATATTGATAAAGCCCGGGCCGGCCACCTCTGCACGCGCAATCAGTTCATTGCCGCTCAATGCATTGATAACTAGCGTTGCCAACTCCCTTGGGTTCTGGCGTAGTTGCCGCGCCACTGCCATCACACCATTTGCCTGATAATCTCCAAACTCCGGCCTGGATGCATAGATGACTTGTCCTGTGGCTTCTTTTATGCCGCAAACCTGTACCAATGCGTCAGTGACGGTATTTTCGAGGGATTCTTTGATTGTCAGCATGGCAGCTCCAGGTGGAAAGCAAAAACTGCGCGGATTTTACACCAATTGCGACGGTGCTGCCGGTATAGATGCGCGCGCAGTGCTATACTGCGCGCCAGTTTAACCAAGGTAGTCACATTATGAGCAGCCACACTCAGTCCTCGATAATGCCCGTGCATACGGCGAATACGGGTGTGCAACTGCTCGATGTTACAGCTCATTCTGATGGCCAGCGTCTGGATAATTTTCTGTTGTCCCGCCTGAAGGGTCTGCCTAAGTCACACTTGTACCGGTTAATTCGCAAAGGTGAAATCAGGGTAAACAAAAAGCGATGTAAACCGGATCAGCGGCTCAATGAGGCTGATGTTGTTCGAGTAGCGCCCCTAAGATTGGCAGAACAGGAAGCCTTGGTGGCCCCGAGCGCAGGCCTAGTAGAACGACTACAAGATGCCATTTTGTATGAGGATGAACATCTGCTTGTGATTGACAAACCCTCAGGGCTAGCTGTGCACGGTGGTTCTGGCATCAAGGCTGGGCTGATTGAGGCGCTTCGGTCGATGGCTGGCATTGATGCTTATCGTGAGTTGGTGCATCGTCTTGATAAGGAGACGTCTGGTTGTCTTTTGGTAGCCAAGACTGGTAAGTCACTGAAATTTATTCAAAACGAAATGAAAGCAGGGCATGTAGAAAAAAAATACCTTGTGCTGGTTCATGGTCAATGGCAAAAACAGATCACCCGTGTTGACGCACCTTTGTTAAAACATCACCCCAGTGATGCTGAGAGTTATTCAACCATTGATGAAACAGGTAAGCCATCAATTACGTTGTTCGAATTAAAGAAGGTCTGGGCTGAGGCAAGTTTGCTCGAAGCAACACTGATTACTGGACGGACACATCAGATCAGAGTGCATACTCAGTCTGCGGGGCATCCGGTGGTTGGTGATACGCGATACACCCACAATAAAGTTGGGTCATTAAATGAATATCGGTTCTTATGCCTGCACTCATCCTCAATAAAGTTCACACATCCGGTAACTGGTTCCAGAAAAGAGTTTGCTGCGTCCATGCCTGCAACAATGCAATCGCTGATTGAAAAGCTCACGCCCGCGAGTCAATCGTAAGAACCCGAAAAATATGCGGAAAGCATATTTTTTTTTGACATCAAGGCTCTGTGCCCCTAGAATTGCGCGCCTATGACAGAGACCCCAATCCATCGTTCTTTACTTACGCAAACTCTGGATCCCCAAAAGGTATTCAGGCAGAGGATGCAGTTAAAGAGTCAGTTGCCAGTCGCTTCGTTACAGAGACTTTGCGAAAGTTTGCTTGATGAAGAAGGCACCGTTACCGCAGACTTGTTATTTGAATTGGATACGGAGCGCAGGCCCAGGATTATTGGGAAAGTGAGTACGGATGTCAGTGTAGTTTGCCAGCGATGTCTGCAACCGATGTTGTTGCATGTTGAAGACAAAATTGACCTTGTCCTGGTGACCACAGACGCTCAATCAAAAGCGTTGCCTGACAGATTAGATCCGTGGATGTGTGGTGAAGATGAGCTGTTATCTCCCGCAGATATCATTGAAGAACAGTTGATCCTCGCTATGCCGATTGTGTCGATGCATGAGCGATGTGTGGATGTAAACAAAGCTCAGGTTTTGGCGATACAGAAACAAATTGAATTAGAGCCAGCCCGGAAGAATCCTTTTGCAGCGCTGGTCGGACTTAAATCAAGAACTGAAAAATAAATTTGATTTCAGTTGTTTGTAGATTGAAATTTCAGCATTAATCGACAGGAGTACAAAGCATGGCCGTTCAACAGAACAAAAAATCCCGCGCTCGTCGCGACCAGCGCAGAAGTCATGATGCATTGACTGGTCCAACGTTGTCAGTTGACAAAACCACTGGTGAAGTTCATCGCCGCCATCACATTACTGCTGATGGTTTTTACAAAGGCAAGAAAGTTCTGAATCTTGGTGACGAATAAGTTTGACTGACACCCGGTGCATCGCCATTGATGTCATGGGGGGGGATTCCGGCCCCGCGGTGACGATGCCGGCCTGCTTGTCTATTTTGCGCCGGCATCTTTCTGTCACATTATTGCTAGTGGGTCAGGAGTCTCTGATCAAGATTTACCTTAAGGGTTTATCGCGGTCGGAGCTTTACCGAATCCAGATTCTTCATACCCCTGTAGTGTTTGCTGGTGCCTTGCGGCCGGGTAACATCCTTCGAAGTGCCCGCGACTCGTTGATATTTATCGCTATTGAACAGGTACGATCCGAAACTGCGCAAGCGTGCATCAGTGACGGTAACACCGGCGCTTTGATGCTCTCATCCCGTGACCTTTTAAAAAATATCCAGGGTATAGAAAAGCCTGCCATGCTTCCAGGGTCGCGGGCAGGCGGTTATACCTATGTTCTTGATGTGGGGGCCAATATCGATACCACCACCTATCAGTTGTTGCAATTCGCAATCATGGGTAGTGTCCTAGTCGGTGCCGTTTCTGGTAAGCCGCGCGCGCGCGTAGCGCGGCTGAATATCGGTTCTGAGGCTCTTAAAGGGACACCGGTAATTCGTGAGGCTTCAACATTGCTTGCTGCTTGTAATGAGATTGACTACGTTGGTTCTGTTGAAGGGAATCAAATTTTTGATGGGATTGCTGATGTGATCGTATGTGACGGGTTGACCGGCAACATTACCATCAAGCCCAGCGAAGGCGCTGTAAAGGTCATCGAAAATCTTTTGCATCAAAGCATCCGTAGAAGATGGTACTACCGCGCATTCGGTTTTTGTATGAAACCATTTTTTCGAGATGTGCGTCGCGTGCTTAACCCATCAAAACATAATGGTGCCACGTTGATCGGGATTCAGGGCGTCATTGTAAAGCGCCATGGTAACTCTGACTGGGCAGGTTTTGAGCCGGCCATAGAGCATGCGTTCCAACAATTGGCATTTAATGTTCCTCAATTAATTGCTGCACGGATGCAAAAAACAGTCGTGTAGCATAATTTTTCCTGAAACAGAATGAGAGCAAGTTATGCAAAAATTTGGGTTTGTATTTCCGGGTCAGGGTTCTCAGAAGACGGGCATGCTAAGCGAACTGGCATTGCTATATTCGTTGGTAGAGGAGACTTTTTCTGAGGCATCTGACGTGCTTGGTATGGACTTGTGGGAAATCGTCCAGTCCAATCCCGATGGATTGCTGGACCAGACACACATTACTCAACCAGCACTATTGGTCTCATCGATTGCGGTATGGCGGATATGGGAGCAACAGCATGGGCCGCTTCCCGGAATGCTTGCAGGCCATAGTCTGGGAGAGTATACCGCCCTTGTCTGCGCGGGGGTGCTAGGTCTTAGTGATGCGGTGCAACTTGTTCATCAGCGTGGCATTTACATGCAGCAAGCTGTTCCTGCCGGCACGGGGGCAATGGCAGCCATCATCGGTATGGACGATCACAGAATTGATGATATCTGTAAGTCAGTTGCGGGAGATGGTGTGGTTTCAGCGGCGAACTTTAACTCGCCCGGTCAAACCGTGATAGCCGGCGACAAGCTTGCCGTTGGGCGCGCCATGTCAGCCTTGAAGGAAGCCGGCGCCAAAAGAGCATTGCCTCTCAATGTCAGTGTGCCTTCTCACTGCGCATTGATGAAACCGGCCGCTGATCAGCTTGCTGCCGATCTCGCGCTGGTTGAGTTTAAGCGACCATCGATTCCTGTTGTGCAGAACATTCATGGCCGTGCAACCAACGAGCCAAATGATATAAGAGAGAATCTGCTTAAACAGTTATATATGCCCGTGCAGTGGGTCGACAGTGTTTATTGCATGCGCGACTTCGGCGTTGGCAAAATTCTAGAATGTGGCCCCGGTAAGGTGCTTTGTGGCTTGATCAAGCGTGTGCATCCAGAGATTGAGACCTTCAGCGCAGAGTCACCTGAGGCTCTTTCTGATGCCTTGTCCCACATCAGTAATCGTGTTTAATACCAATAAAAAGATCTGTTAAATGACACTTTAATCAGGAGTTTGCTGACAATGAGTTTGACCGGAAAAGTAGCGTTGGTGACAGGGGCAAGCAGGGGCATTGGTCGTGCGATAGCGTTGGAACTGGGAAAAATGGGTGCCACAGTAGCCGGTACCGCCACCAGTGAAGACGGCGCAAAAGCGATAACGGAATTTTTTGCCAAATCTGCAATCAAAGGCTCAGGCTTTTGTCTGGATGTGGGCTCTACGGAAGCGGTTGATTCAGTGTTGGCGCGTATTGAACAGGAATTTGGTGCTACACCGTTAATTCTGGTCAACAACGCTGGAATCACCCGCGATAATCTGTTGATGCGCATGAAGGCAGAGGAGTGGGAAAGTGTCATGAACACTAATCTGACATCCCTGTATCGAATCTGCCGCAGTTCAGTCAAGGCGATGACCAAGGCGCGGTGGGGGCGAATTATCAACATCAGTTCAGTTGTTGCCTCAAGCGGAAACCCGGGACAAACAAACTATGCAGCGTCCAAGGCTGCTGTTGAGGGATTTTCAAGGTCTCTGGCACGCGAAATCGGGTCGCGTGGAATTACAGTAAATGCGATAGCACCCGGATTTATTGATACGGATATGACTCGTGCGCTGACTGAAAAGCAGGTTGAAACCATGCTGTTACAAATCCCGCTGGCGAGATTTGGAAAACCTGAGGAAATCGGTGCGGTTGCGGGTTTTCTTGCATCAGATGCAGGAGCATACATAACTGGTGAAACGATACATGTTAATGGTGGCATGTACATGGCGTGAAACTTAAATAGTCGCGCGTAATTCTATCTAAAATAAGGTGAGAAATTTGTTTTAACAATATGAAATATAAATGTTTTTTATCGGTCAAGATATTTATTTTCCAGTTAAAGATTACAAGCACTATAAAATACATGTAAACTTACGTTTCAGATTAATCCGGTAGATCAAATAATAACCAATTAATCGGAATGTGTGACAAACATTGGTACTAGGAGCTAATAAGAGTTATGAGCAGCATTGAAGAACGAGTGAAGAAAATTGTCTGCGAGCAGCTTGGCGTTAAAGAAGAAGATGTAAAACTGTCATCTTCATTCGTGGAAGATCTCGGCGCTGATTCTTTGGACACGGTTGAATTGGTCATGGCTCTGGAAGAAGAGTTTGAGACTGAAATTCCAGACGAAGACGCTGAAAAAATCACCACAGTACAGCTGGCTATAGACTACATAAACCAGCACCTGTAACAGCATTCCGTTTATAGGATTTTTACAAATAGAAGCTACTCCGGGCAGTTACTTGGAGTAGCTTTTGTTTATTCTGTGGAGAGATGCGCGTTGAATGGCAGGCGAGTAGTGATAACCGGTCTGGGCATGGTTTCTCCATTAGGAAATGATGTCACGACGACATGGAATGCCGTTAAAGAGGCTCAA
Source organism: Rhodoferax sp. OV413 (assembly GCA_943330915.2). Taxonomy (GTDB): domain Bacteria; phylum Pseudomonadota; class Gammaproteobacteria; order Pseudomonadales; family Pseudohongiellaceae; genus Pseudohongiella. The sequence goes on from CALQJO020000013.1 coordinate 27,812, forward strand.
AGCGGTATCAATATTCTAGAGCAGTTTGATACTTCTGCTTTCAGCACCCGCTTTGGCGGATCCATAAAGAATTTTGACAGTGAACTGTACATGCCGGCTAAAGATGCCAAGCGCATGGATGTGTTTATTCTGTATGGCGTAGCGGCAGGAGCCCAAGCCATGCAGGATGCTGGTCTCGATGGAGAAAATAGTTTTGATCCAGCCAGATTTGGTGCTGCTATAGGCTCAGGTATCGGTGGAATCACTGCCATTGAGATTAACTCCGAGCTTATCAGGGTCAGTGGGCCCAGAAAGGTCTCTCCATTTTTTGTTCCCGGGTCCATAATCAATATGCTGGGTGGAACACTCTCTATCCGATATAACTTGCAGGGGCCCAACATAGCGGTCACCACGGCATGTACCACCGGTACACATAACATTGGCCTCGCAGCCCAAATGATCGCGTCAGGCCAGGCTGATCTGATGCTGGCAGGTGGCGCCGAAATGGCAACATCTCCGGTGGGACTCGGTGGATTTTGCGCCGCCAGGGCACTTTCCACTCGAAATGACAATCCACAAGCGGCCAGCCGACCCTTCGACATAGACCGCGATGGTTTTGTACTCAGTGACGGTGCAGGAATTATGGTGCTGGAAGAATACGAACATGCCCGTAAACGCGGCGCTCGAGTTTATGCTGAACTCTCGGGCTTTGGCATGAGTGCAGATGCTTTTCATATGACATCGCCGTCAGAGAACGGCAGGGGTGCAGCCACGTGCATGCGCAATGCCCTGCGCAGTGCGGGCATGAATCCTGAAGATATTCAATATATTAATGCACATGGCACCTCTACGCTCGCTGGAGACATCGCTGAAACCCAGGCGATCAAATCGGTATTTGGCCACTATGCCGGAAACCTGCCAGTCAGTTCAACAAAGTCGATGTTGGGCCATTTGCTCGGAGCAGCGGGCGCAGTTGAAGCCATCGTGTGTATCATGTCCCTTCACGATCAGGTGATCACGCCCACTATCAATCTGGATAATCCCGACCCGCAATGCGATCTTGATTATGTGCCAGGCATCAGCAGAAATGTCCGCCTTAATGCGGTTCTCAGCAACTCGTTTGGTTTTGGCGGAACCAATGGTTCGTTGATTTTTAGACGGTTCGTTTGACGGAGGAGCCATGAACCCGGCTCCGCAGACAGTGTCTAGTCAGAATTTCTCAGAAACCGTTTCCAGTCAGGATCGCGGATTGCTTTACGGCGATGGGCTATTTGAAACGATCCGGTTCTTCTCAGGTCGACTTTTGCTCTGGGAGCCGCATCGCCAACGTCTGCTATCCGGTTGTGATGTCCTTGGTATCGATCTGGACCTCAATTACCTTGACAGTCTGATTCCGAAAATCATTGCCTCGGCACCATCTACTGATTGCATCCTTAAAGTGATTGTCACCAGGGGCACTGGTGGGCGCGGATACACGCCACCCTCACCGATCCGGCCTACAGTGTTATTTCAGTGGTATGCGCTTGCCTCCGATATTGTCAGTAACTCAAAAAACGGTATTGATGTCATTTTTTGTCGTCATCCACTCTCGGTAAATCCGGTTACAGCAGGCATTAAGCACCTTAACCGTCTGGATCAGGTGCTCGCCAGCCGTGAGTTATCGGACGCAGCTTTGCACACACCAACTGTGCGCGAAGGGTTAATGCTGGACTTGGATTCTAACCTCATCGAAGGTACTCGCAGTAACGTATTTGTTGTTGTTGAAAATCAGCTTTGTACGCCGGAGCTGACTCGTTGCGGCGTTGATGGTGTGATGCGCAACCGGCTGATCGAGTTGTTTGCTTCTAATGGAGTTGAGGTCGTTGTCAGAACTATTCAGCATCATGAACTGAAACAAGGCTCTGAAGCATTTTTGTGCAACAGTGTTTTTGGAGTCTGGCCGATACTGCGGCTGATTGATGCTGGTGACCGAGAGGAACCGCATGAATTTCGCGCCACAACCATGTCGAGAATGGCGCAGCAGTGGCTGAGTGATGATTTTCCTCTGTGAACAGGCTGACACACCATGCTGAATAAACCGGTCAGTTTTTTGCGTCGCAACGTATTCCGCTTGCTTCTGTTTGTGCTGATATCAGTCATACTTTTTACATCGGTCGCTTATTGTGCTGTAAAAAACTATCTTGAAACGCCGATTCGACTGGATCAGCCAATGATCATCATGATAGAGCCTGGTCGATCGCTGACTCAGGTGACGCGTCGACTGGAACAAGAGGGCGTGCTAGGGTGGTCGCGTGTTCTGGTGCTTTGGGCGCGCTGGCAAGGTATAGACAGATCAATGCGCACCGGCGAATATGAGTTAACACCGGGATTAACACCGGTGTCCTTGTTGAGCCTTTTGATGTCCGGCCGCAATGTGCAGTATCAGGTCACCTTGGTTGAGGGATGGACTGCTCGCCAGGCGCTTGAGCATCTATGGGCGCAGGAAGCTGTTGACGTAACCTTACGCGACAAAACTGACGAAGAGCTGTTGGTTCTGCTGCAGTCGCCATTTCCTGCACTTGAAGGAACTTTGTTTCCTGACACGTACTTTTATACACGTGACACAAGCGACGAAGCCATTCTTCGGCGGGCTCACCTTCAACTGCGTGACGTTCTGGAAAGTGAGTGGCGTCAGCAGGCGCAGAACCTGCCTTACGAATCACCTTGGGCGGCATTGATCATGGCCTCAATCATCGAAAAGGAGTCAGGATATCTGGCAGAGAAGGCTGATATTGCGGGAGTTTTTGTCCGGCGCTTGCAGCAAGGCATGCGCCTGCAATCGGATCCAACCATAATCTACGGAATGGGCGACAGCTATTCGGGCAACATCCGCCGCTCTGACATTGAAACAACAACCCCATGGAATACTTATCGCATTAATGGATTGCCTCCGACTCCGATCGCGCTGAGCGGCAGAGATTCAATCAGAGCCGCTCTTAATCCCAATCTTGGAACAGCCCTGTACTTTGTGTCGCGTGGCGATGGTAGTCATCATTTTTCAGATACACTGGAGGAGCATAATGCAGCGGTGCGCAGGTATTTGAGGAATAACAATGAGTAGTCTGCCTTATCAACACGGCCGAGGTTGTTTTATCACCATAGAGGGCACAGAGGGTGTCGGTAAAACTACCAACATTGCGTATATCAGACAGTGTCTGAACGATCACGGCATTGAACCCGTCATGACCCGCGAGCCCGGCGGCACAGACCTTGCGGAGAGCATTCGAGTGCTGTTGCTTGAACCCAGAGTCGAACCCATGGCTGAAATGACTGAGTTATTTCTGATTTTTGCTGCCAGAGCCCAACACTTGGTGCAGAAAATAAAGCCGGCGCTGGACACGGGGCAATGGGTACTGTGTGACCGCTTTACCGATGCGACCTATGCCTATCAAGGGGGTGGGCGATTGCTGGATAAAAACACCATCGGTAATCTGGAAAATCTTGTACAGGGTGCTCTCAGACCGGATCTTGTTCTGATACTTGATATAGAACCTGAGATTGGTCTGCAACGCGCTCGCCAGCGCGGAGACCCTGATCGCTTTGAACAGGAAACGCTGCATTTTTTCCGTCGTGTCAGAGCTGCTTACTTGCAACGCGTTGTTCAGGATCCGGACAGATATCTAATTATTGACGCCGGCCAGCCGTTGGATGATGTGCAGCGCCAGATTAAGGTCGGTTTGCAGGCGTTTTTGCTGAATAGGCATCCGCTATGAATTCTGTGGTTTTGCCTTGGCATCAGGCTGCATGGGCACAACTTGTGTCCCGAGTGCACTCCAATCGCTTGCCGCATGCACTGATGTTGATAGCGCCGTCCGGCAGCGGCCGACGCCTGTTTGCAGAAGCTTTTTGTGCCTATCTAATGTGCGACGAAGAGACTTCCAAGCCTTGTGGTCGTTGCAAACAATGTTTGTTGTATGCAAGCGGAAACCATCCTGACGTGATGGTGTTAACGCCCGAGTCAAACAGCAAAGCGATAAAAATTGAAATGGTCCGGCGTGCCACGCAGTTTGTCGAGCAAACGGCCAATCAGGCGAAGGCGACCAAGGTAGTGATTATTGAACCTGCTGAAGCCATGGCACCCGCTGCAGCGAATTCACTGTTGAAAAGCCTTGAAGAGCCGCCAGGTAAGACCTTGTTTATATTGATCGCTGAGCCAGGCGCATCGTTGCTGCCGACAATCCGCAGCCGTTGTCAGCCATTGGTTCTGGGTACTGCCGACGATACAGAAGCCATGGCTTGGTTAACAGCGCACAGTATTGCGGAGCCTCAACAATTATTGGCTGCTTTGCAGCTGGCGCCGGGCCGACCTTTGTATGCGCTTGAGCTGCATGAAAAGGGCGTTCCGGCATGGCGTGCTGCTTTGGAACAGAGTTTGCCAGCGTTATTGCGGGGCATTGTATCGGTAGGTGACGTAGCAAAATTGGCCGCTACTCAGCCTGCTTTGCGTGCTATACAAGTACTGCAGGATGCCACAGCCCACGATTGTGTCCAGTTATCGCTGCGCGGGGCAGTATCTGAACTCAAAGATCGATTGGCCTTTCAGCAAAAACTGCTTCCAGTTATCCGTCAACTGACAGGTACGTCCAATCCCAATGAATTGTTGGCCCTGGAATATGTGTTTATTGAGTTTGCCAAATTAGGACAAGGAAAGTCTGAAGTATGAACAACACCAATGTCGACAAGGCGCCGGCCGCGCTGATCAAAATCGCGATACCAACAGCCGAGATGCTAACTGCGTGTTACATGCCGTTTCTGGAGCGCAAGGGGCTGTTTATTCCCTCCGCTCAGCAAAGAAGCGTGGGGGAAACAGTTTTTTTGGTTTTGCGCTTGGGTGCCGAAAGCAGTTTTTCCGCTGGCAGCGCCAGCGTTTGCTGGATCACACCCACGCATTGCAGCGATGGGCGTATTGCCGGGTTCGGATTGCATTTTGATGATGAGCACGGAGAATTGGCGCAATCCGTACAAACAAGTCTGCTCCGGAATAATCATCATGGTGCGGAGCGCTCTTATACACTTTGAGCCTGTCTCTGGGCTAGAATGAAATCTCAAATTTCAGGGTCTATGTTCTCACCCTTATCAGGAGTAATCCCATGAATAGATCTCGATTTTTTGGCAGGGGTTGGCTTACACCATTTTCCATTGTTTTCATGATGTTTCTGGCATCGTGTTCTGCCGACAATACTGATTCCGTTGCATCAGCCCAAGATGCGGTGATGATGGATTTGTATGCAAGCCCGACCTGCGGTTGCTGTAGTATCTGGCAGGAACATGCACAGGAACGTGGTTTTGCATTCAATGTTCTTCACCGTGATAACGATGAGTTAACCCTGGAGAAACTGCGTCTGGGGATTAATCTGCGCTACCACTCCTGTCACACTTCAGTCTCAGCGGATGGCAGCGTCTTCGAAGGTCATGTTCCCGCCTATCTGATTCATCAGTATCTGGCTGCCAAACCAGCAGACAGCATTGGACTTGCTGTGCCAGGCATGCCTTTGGGAAGCCCTGGAATGGAAGCAGGGGATAGGTTAAATCCTTATGATGTGTTGCTACTGAAAACCGATGGCAGCACTGAGGTATATGCCAGTATTTCTAATCTGCAGATGCAATATCAGTAATCAGAAAATTGCTGAGCCCCGGATTTCACTGGCTACCAACTCTGCTACCGCAAGACTGGCGGTCAGTCCCGGGGACTCAATACCAAACAATTGCCATAATCCGCTAATGAGATGTTTGTCCGCGTTCTGGATCAAAAAGTCGGCAGGCTCGCCGTTGCTGGTTACCAGTCTTGGCCTGATACCGGCATAGTCTGTGTGTAAACGTTGTGCATCCAGCTCAGGGTAGTAACGCCTGATTTCCTTTTCAAACAGTGGGATGCGTGCAGGATCTAGAGACAGATCCAGACAGTCCACTGCTTCAATGTCCGGACCGAAACGACACTGTCCGCCAAGATCCAGGGTGGCATGAATGCCCAATCCTCGGTACGCAGGATCAGGAACTGGGTATATCAAGTGTGTGAAAGGACTTTTTCCGGACAGTCGCATGTAACTGCCCTTGATAAACTGAATGTGTGGAATGAAGGCTGGATCAAGGCCGTCGATTGCGCCAGCCACGCTGACTGCGTGCAGGCCCGCACAGTTAATCAGCACACGGGTGCGTAAAGTCAGCTCCTCCGCGCCAGATTGCAGTTTAAGTTCAAAACCGCAGTGTTGATTATCAACTTTCGAATGCTGCAGTTTGGTGCGACACGCCAGCACCACACCGCCTGATTGCGCTTCACGCAGCAGATGCTGCATGTAATCATGACTGTCGATAATGCCGGTTTCGGGGGACCACAGGGCAATGTCAGCGTGGACGTTGGGCTCCATCACTGCGATCTGGTCTTTTTCGATGAATTGCAGAGAATTGACACCGTTTGCATGTGCTCGCTGCAGTATCGCCTCCAGCGCAGACTGCTCAGTGCGGTTGGCAACAATCAGCTTGCCGGTGCGTTTATACGGTATGGATAAGCTATTGCAGTAGTCGTACAGCAACTCCTTACCGCGAACGCAGCAACGCGCCTTCAGGCTGCCGGGTGGGTAATAAATGCCTGCATGAATCACTTCACTGTTGTGACTGCTGGTCTCCATGCCGACATAACTATGTTGCTCCAGAACAACAATCTGTCGGGAGGGGAAGGCCCTGACCAGTTCCCTGGCCAGCGCCAAACCGATAACCCCGGCGCCGACAATACAGATATCAACGCTGTCGCCGGCTGTAGTCTGATCAGAAGGCAGAGGCGCCTCCAACACTGCGGGGATCTGAACTGCCATGCATCACGCCATCTTTGAGCAGAATGGAATTCGCATCGCCGAGGCCATATCCCATGGGTGCCAGCTCAATGTGACCCATCGAGGTCAACTCCTGTTCTGCGCCATCAACAAGGGCACCCGGTTCAATTCTGACCATGTCAGGTTGCCATTGATGGTGAATACGTGGACTGGCGACGGCATCCTCAATATTCATGTCATGATCAATAACGTTAAGAATTACCTGGAACACAGTATTGATAATGGTGGATCCGCCTGGCGATCCGGTGACCAGAACCGGCTGACCATCACGCGTTACTATCGTTGGTGTCATAGAACTCAGCATACGTTTGCCGGGCTCGATTTTGTTAGCTTCGTCACCTAATAAACCGTAGGCATTGGGTTCATTGGGTTTGGCTGAGAAGTCATCCATCTCGTTATTCAGCAGAAATCCGGCACCGGGCACCACGATACGATTGCCGTATCCAAGATTCAGGGTGGTGGTGAGTGACACCGAGACGCCGTCTTTATCCATCACTGAGAAGTGAGTGGTCTCCAGACTTTCCAGCGGCCAGCTGCCCGCACCGATGTCCTCGCTGCGGGTGGCTTGCTCGGGGTTGAAGTCAAGGAAACGCTCACGTGCATATTCCTTATCAGTCAGCATTGCCAAAGGAACTGGATAAAAATCAGGGTCGCCCATGTGCTCTGCGCGATCGGCGTAGGCGCGCCGCTGTGCTTCGACCATCAGGTGAATGGTCTCAGCAGTGCCCCATCCCATGGCTTTAACGTCGTAAGCTTCCAGCATGTTGAGCATTTGAACGACCAGCGCGCCACCAGAGGAGGAAGGCGGCATCGACCAGATGTCATAGCCGCGGTAAGTGCCTTTGATCGGATCTCTCCACACTGGTTCATAGGCTGCAAGATCCTCCAGCGTAATCATGCCATCCAGGCGGTTCATTTCGTTGACCAATAATTGCGCGGTTTCGCCTTTGTAGAATCCGTCGCGCCCCTCTGCCGAAATGCGCTTTAAGGTCTCTGCAAGATCTTTCTGTATCCAGATGTCTCCGGGAGCATAGGGCTGGCCGTTGTTGCTGAAAACCTCCATCGATGCTGGGTAATCACTCATGCTGCCCAATACGCGCTCGAAATCTCCGGCGAGGTCTTCATTCAAGGGGAAACCTTCTTCAGCGAGCTTGATCGCTGGTGCGATGACCTGTTCGCGGGTCATGGTTCCATGTTTCTCAAGCGCATCAAGCAGGCCAGCGACACTGCCCGGTACACCGGCAGCCTGGGCACTGTACAAAGATTTGCGACGATCCACATTGCCTGCATCGTCAAGAAACATATCTGGAAATGCGCTGCCAGGGGCCTTTTCGCGGTGATCTTGCGCAACCACCGAACCATCTTCCAGGCGGATGACCATAAAGCCGCCACCACCGATGTTACCTGCCGATGGATAGGTCACCGCCAATGCAAAACCCACCGCAACCGCGGCGTCGACGGCATTACCGCCTTGCCTGAGAATTTCGATACCAACATCGGATGCAATCTGCGAGCGTGAGCTCACGACACCATTACTGCCAGATACTGTATTGGCGGCACTGAAGGGCGCAGCAAGAAAGCTGATAACCAGGACATAAACCAGAAAAGATCGTTTAAACATGAAGAATGCCTCAAATTTCAAGTCAGCAGAGTTGCCGGCAATCCTATCACAAAGAAATTGATGACAGTCACGCAAGTCCTGAGCTGATTTGAAATTTGTGTTCACCGAATCTCAGGTGGGCGTTATAGTTACAGCATTGTCTTTACGCTCAGAGGTATGAATGCAGCACAACGAATTTGATTTTGACTTTTTTGTCATTGGTGCAGGCTCTGGTGGTGTTCGTGCTGCCCGCACGGCGGCGGGTTTAGGTGCCAGAACCGCAATTGCCGAGCAACGCTTTTTTGGTGGAACTTGTGTGAATGTGGGCTGCATCCCCAAAAAGCTTTACACCTACGCCGCTCAGTTTGCTCACCACTGGCGAGATGCAGTGTCATACGGCTGGCAGACTGGAGACCTTCCGGCGTTTGACTGGCAGCGGTTAAAAGATAATAAAGATAAAGAAATCAATAGACTAAATGGAATTTACCGAAACATTCTTGGCACGGCTGGTGTGCAGATCATCGAAGGACGCGCGATTCTGGAGGATGTTCACAGGGTGCGTATAGGGGATCAGGTCTTCACAGCACAACACATACTGATCGCCACCGGCGGACATTCAAAAATGCCGGAAATACCAGGAATTGAGTTGGCGATTGACTCGGATGGATTTTTTGAGCTCACCAAGCAACCCAAGCGAGTGCTTGTTGTTGGGGGAGGGTACATTGCAACTGAACTCGCCGGTGTGTTTGCCGGTCTGGGTTCAACGGTGCATCTGGTTCACCGGGGGAATGTTCTGTTGGGTGATTTTGACGCAGAGATCGCAAGTTTTGTCACCGAAGCCATCGCATCGTATACCGATCTGAATCTTCGTTCGCAAGTTTCACGAATCGAAAAACACATAAAAAACAATGAGTCAGGCCATGAATTGCTAGTGACTTTGGATAATGGCAGGCAGATAACAGTGGATACCGTTTTATTCGCAACAGGCAGGAAGCCAAGTACTGCAGGCTTGGGCCTTGAAAAGATCGGCGTGCAACTGGATGACGGTGGCGGGGTGCATGTTAATGAGTTTTATGAATCGTCTGTCCCTGGCATTTATGCAGTGGGCGATGTTATCAATCGCGTGACATTGACGCCTGTTGCCTTGGCTGAAGGGCAAATGCTGGCGAGGCGTTTGTTCAGGCAGCCTGATGTGGCTTCAGCACCAGTCATGTCGTACGAACTGATCGCCTCTGCGGTATTCAGTGATCCTCAGTTAGCAACTGTTGGATTGACAGAGGCGCAGGCCCGGCAGCAGTTTTCTGCCGTTAAAGTATTCAAAAGCAGGTTTCGCCCGCTGAAGCATACAATGACCGGGGCTGCCGAGTTTACGTTGATGAAAATGCTGGTTGATCCCGCTACAGATCGCGTATTGGGAGTCCATATGGCTGGTGCGGATGCTGCCGAGATTATTCAGGGCATGGCCGTGGCGTTGCAGGCAGGCGCAACCAAAGCAGATTTCGACAACACCTTGGGCATTCATCCAACCGCCGCCGAAGAATTTGTCACCATGCGTACACCGGTATCCGGTAGCTGATACCGGTGTAAGCTGTTGAAGATGAATCGGTGCGGGATGATCGCGTTGGCGCTGGCTAGACATGTAGATGTCACTACCATCAACAGTAACGTCAGTTTGGGTGCCATTAGATCAGCATTCATCAGGGTGCGGTATAGTTGTAGCTTCTTTACCCCACTATTTCCGGTAATAAAGATTACCGGAAATATGATAAGGGTGCAGGTAATGCCCTGCAGCGATGGTGGTCAGTGCCATCAATTTCCTGCCGTCGACGGCGTCCAGTCACAACCTTCGCATTCCGGGTTGACATCGTTCTCAGCCAGCACCGTGAAAATGAAATCGCGCCAGGTCTCATTGGGCTGCCAGACAGAGTTCATGTCGGCTTTGGCTTGTGCAACCGGCACATCCTCGTAAATCACTCTGTACAAAAAGCTGAATGCGGTCGCGCGCGCATTTACCTGACAATGCAGCAAGGTTTTGCGGTCGGTATCGCGGCGCATGGCGTCTGCAAAGGTGTAAAAGTCCTGCGTCGTTGGCCGAGCCCAATCCACCGGAATATGCACATAATCCATGCCAAGGCTTTTCACCAGCTGATCTGCATTGGGTACAGCATTGGGATTATTGGTAAATGCCAGATAAATCACTCGTTCAAAACCAGCGTCCCGGACAGTGTTAAATTGTTCAGCGGTCGGTTGTCCAGCACTGGCAAAGGTATCGCTATACTGTCTGAAGTTTAAAATCTGGCTCAACGCAGGATTGGCGGGTTCCTGAATCTGAGCGACTGCAGCAGCGCTGCCAAAAACAATTACCATGGTTAATAAAGCCTTAAATATCATTGTGATGAACTCATTTTATCAAGTGAAAAATGGTGTTGGTATAGACGCTTAACTCCGCTGATAATGCTGGCAAAAAAAGCGCTGACGAGCAAGGAAATTGTATTTAAATTCTCGTCTGCCTTGCCTTCAGCTGACGGCACAAGCACACTGGGTTTACCGCAGGCAGATACGAAAATTTCCGGCATGAAGAGCAAGATTAAAGTCTTACTGCATCCATTGTTTGATACCCGCGAAAGCATGCCCAACCCGTGGCGGGAACCTCCGCAGTTGCCCGATGCTGTCAAGGCGCAAGTCCCTGTCGGCGCTGCTGAAGACTACCTGCGGGCCTGCGAGTTCCTGTTCAGCTATCGCGGCAGCGCAGACACACACACGGCTTACCGACGCGAGCTTGAGCATTTTCTGCAATGGTGCTGGTTGCATGCCGGTAATACCTTGAAAGAGATTCAGCGCGAGCATCTTGAAAGTTATATCGAATTTGCCCGCCAGCCCCCTGATGACTGGACCGGCCACAAACAAGCGCCCCGCTTTATTGATCAGGCTGGCGAGCGCGTGCTGAATCCTGAATGGCGCCCCTACGTGTGTGCAAAGGATCAGGCTTACAGTCTTTCGCAATCTGGATTGCAGGCTATTTTTGGCGTGCTGAGCAGCTTCTTTTCGTATCTTGTGCAGGAAAATTATGTGTCGGCTAACCCCGTAGCACATATTCGCCAGAAAGGAAAATTCTTGCGCAAACGTCAGGGGCAGGAAAAGATCCGGCGCCTGTCGCAGATTCAGTGGGACGTTGTACTGGAAACCGCCGAAAGCATGGCCGCAGACGATCCGCTTCAACACGAACGAACTTTGTTTGTCATGAGTGCTCTGTTTGGCATGTATCTGCGTATATCCGAGCTAGTGGAGACTGAACGCTGGATTCCGCAGATGGGACACTTTCAGCTCGATCTGGAGGGCAATTGGTGGTTTTTAACCGTTGGTAAGGGGAATAAAGAGCGTGAGGTATCTGTCAGCAACGCCATGCTGGAGGCATTAAAACGATACCGCCTTGCCCGCGGTCTGACCCCACTGCCCGCGCCTGGTGAATCAGCCCCGCTGGTGCATAAAACCCGCGGTAAAGGCGGTATCACCAGCACGCGGCAGATTCGAGGAATTGTGCAGAAATGTTTCGATCTGTCTGAAGATAAACTGCGCTCGGAAGGGTCTTTTGAGGAAGCAGACAGACTTGCCGGGGCAACCGTACATTGGCTGCGACATACGGGGATATCCGAGGATGTGAAGTACCGGCCACGTGAGCATGTGCGTGACGATGCCGGACACGGGTCGAGTGCCATTACCGACCGGTATATTGATGTTGAGCGCGTTGAGAGACATAAAAGCGCGCGCAACAAGCGTATAAAACATGACTGAAATATGGCATTACTGTCACGTTAAGTCACCTTGATAGCCTTGACAGAGCGCAATCAAACGTAATATCAAGAGTCATTGTGTCAGGATCGTTGAAAGACGCTCGTAATCATGAACATTCATCATGCGAGGTAAGAAGTTGGGTACTGCAAATCAAGAGATCAAGCACGGCGTGCCATTAAAACCCTGGTATAGATCCATGCAAAACACCGGTAGCGCTGTCGGTAAGTCTCTGCTGTTGGCCTTGCTGCTAAGCGCACCTCTGGCTGTTGCTCAGGACGCTGTAACTCAGGACGCTGTGGTGGAAGCCGCCGCCGAGGAAGAAGTCCTTGCTGTACTCAGCGTTGATGCGCTGTATCAGGATATGGAACCGATTCCGGTGTATGGTCGCACAGCGATTGAACTGTTACGCGAACTTGAAACCAAGCATTATTCGCCAGTCAGTTTTGATGACCGCTTCTCGTCTGAATTGTTTGATTATTACCTTGAAGCGCTGGATGGTCAGAAGCTGTATTTTCTGAGTTCTGACGTACTTGCCCTGTCCTCTCTGCGTGCCACACTCGACGATACACTCAAAGCGGGTGACCTTCAGCCGGGATTTGATATCTATAACCTGTACCACAAGCGACTGTTGCAGCGTCTGGTGTGGGCGGTAGAGTTTGTTGAAGGCGGGCTTGATTCTCTGGATTTTTATTCGCAGGAAGAATTGCTGATTGATCGCGAAGAAGAACCCTGGGCTCAAACCATAGAAGAGCTTGATGACCTTTGGCGTCAGCGCATCAAGAGCAGCGCACTCAGTCTGTCTTTGACGGGTATGGAGCTGCCACTGATTCAGGAGCGTCTGAGTAAACGTTTCCGCAATCAACTAACGCAAATTGCAAAAACCAACGATCGCGACGTGTTCCAGGCGTATCTGGCCACGGTGGCGAGAACCGTTGATCCTCATACCAGCTACTTTTCACCCCGTGACTCTGAAAACTTCAATATGGGGCTGCGCGGGTCTCTGCAAGGCATTGGCGCACAGCTGACCTCCGAGGATGAGTACACCAAAGTTGCGGAGCTGATCAAGGGCGGGCCAGCTGAGCAGGCCGGCGAGCTAAAAGCCGGTGATCGCATAATTGGTATTGGCCAGGGCGTTGATGGCGAGATGAAAGACGTCATCGGTCTGCGACTTGACGATGTTGTTGATCAGATTCGTGGGGAAAAAGGCAGCACGGTCAGGCTTAACGTTATTCCCGCCGAGGGCGGCGGAGAAGTGGCAGCCCGAGAGATAGTCATTGTACGTGACATGGTCGAACTGTCTGAGCAATTTGCCCGTAGCGATGTGATCGACATTGAAGTTGAAGATCAGATCTACAAAGTGGGCGTGATCACACTGCCCTCCTTTTATTTTGACTTCGAGGCCGCCGCCGCAGGGTTGCCAAATTACCGCAGTTCCGCTCGCGATGTGCGCGCATTGCTTGAGGAGTTAAATCAACAGGATGTTGAAGCGGTCGTTGTTGATCTTCGCTATAACGGCGGAGGATCTCTGAATGAGGCTAACGAGTTGGTGGGTCTGTTTATTGAATCTGGCCCAACGGTGCAGATTCGTTATTCCGGCCAGCGTAATGGGTTTGTCCGCTCATACGGTGACTCTGATGCCGGTGTTGTTTATGACGGCCCTCTCGCTGTTCTTGTAAACCGCGCCAGTGCGTCTGCCTCTGAGATTTTTGCCGGGGCTATTCAGGATTATCAGCGCGGTGTGGTGCTGGGCGGACAAACCTTCGGTAAGGGTACGGTGCAAGAAATCATCCCGATGAATTATGGACAGGTTAAATTGACCCGTTCCAAGTTCTATCGAATTTCCGGTGCCAGCACTCAGAACCGAGGTGTCTTACCGGATATCAATTTCCCGGATCGTTACCAGACCATCGAAACCATGGGCGAAAGCAATCTGGATGGCGCATTACCCTGGGATACCGTGCGTCCGGTTGAGTTCCGCACCTATCACCCTATGCTCGACATCATGCCAGAGCTGCAAGCCCGGCATGAAGAGCGCGCTGCTCAGGATCCGGATTTTATCTTCCTGAACGATACCGTGGAGCGCATGCTGGAAGCGCGTCAGCGCACCACAATTCCTCTGAATCGTGATGCCTTAAAAGAACAGCGTGATGCAGACCGACGTGCAGCATTTGACGCCAACAACCTCAGGCTGCTTGCAAAAGGACTGCCTCTGGAAGTGTGGGTAGATGAAGAATCTGACGAGGAACTTGACGCTGAACTGGCTTTATTGTCGACCGAGAGTGAAGAGGACGATGAAGCCAATGAAGAAGAAGATCCCTTGTTGGAGGAAAGCGGACGGGTGCTGGTGGACATGGCGGAATTGCTGGGTAGCCCCATGAGCGCGGCTGAAGTCGATGCGCCCGTTCAGTCTGCGTCGGTAGCGGTTACGCTGCCCAATCAGAAAGCGGAAGGGAACTGAGATTGCTGACACAGTTTATGGATGAACTCTGAACAATCAGGTATAAAAAAAACGGGCGCAAACAGCGCCCGTTTTTTTTTGCCTGACCGCAACCCTGACCGCACCCCAATGATCATCGGGCTAGATAGGCCCTCGCCTGTCGTCCTGCCAGCGTTACGAGGTCGCCCATGGCGACGTTTACATCGATCAAATGCAGTCCCCAGCCAGCGTTGACGGTGCCGTCGGCATTCATCACATCACCGCTGATGGTATCGGTGCGCGGATCTGATGGGTCGGCATTAACCGTCACTTGCAGATAGGAAAACTGACCATTGCTGACACACTCACCGGTTAACAAGCCTGGCAAAGACACAAACGGTGTAGTGACTGATTTGTTATCGCTAAGCCAGGGTGATTGTGTGTTGGATGAAAAACCTTCAGCGGTCGCATTACTCATGTATGCATGCAGTTCATTATGGCCATGAGCCAACTGTGCCGGATTGGTACAGATGGCTTTGCTGCCCTCACCGTTGCGACCGAATAAACTGTTGGCGGGCGGCGGAACGCTGTCTCTGAATGACACGTACGACACAATGCAGCCGGTTTGATCACCGGATTCGCATGCTGGCATCTGTTTGAAGGTGCCCCCTACCTGAGCCCCTTCCGGCACTTGAGCTGTTGCCCCGAGCAGCATCGCCGAGATGATCTGTTGCTGAACCTCTTTGCCTTCGATCTCGTTGATGATCAGCCGAGAAAGCACACCGGCACCCTGCGAGTGGCCAACAAGAATGACACCGCGGCCTTGATTGTGGTTCTCGAGATAATAGTTCCACGCATTGACGATGTCCTGATAACCCATTTCCCTGTCAGGTGTAACCGCGGGTGTGCCGCCGCCCAGATTGGCGCGCAGCGCGCCCAACGTGACCTGCCGGTAAAGTGGTGCAAAGGTGCGGCACTCTGAGCCCAGTCTGGCGAACTGGCTGCGCACCACGTTCAGTTCCTCGGGGCCGGCAATCATGTCACTGTTAGGCGTCATATCCAGTGATACGGTGGGATAGACGTAAAAACAGTCGACTGGCGCGTCGGGTTCTGCGGCATAACGCTCCAGGCGGGTAGTGCCATCGGCATTAACAACGGTGCTCGTCAAGTCTACAGCGCAGGCGCGCGGATGGTCGGGGCGACACAGCCAGTTATCCGTGTCTGCATAATCAACGCCGGCTTGCGCTGCCAACACAGCGTCGGGCAACAAAACAACCATAAATGCCGCGCTGGCCATGGCGCTGGCCAGAACATTTTTTTTATGTTTCATAACGTTTGTTACCCCAGAAGATGTTGATGGTGTGCGCAGCAGAATATGCCAGCCGCGATGATCCGGCAAGTCATGACGCCGGCGGACTTTTTTCGGGTCATGGCTGTGATTTCAAGCGGCAACCGGTTACAGTTCGGTCACAAAATTCTAACTATGTGACTGCAGACGTTTAGCCTTATGAGACAAGAGAACACGACGGCTAGTACCGTAAAAATTCCCCCGACCCCTTCCCTGTTGTTATCGGTGCTGCCACTGCTGGTGTTGTTTGGGCTGCTTGCTTACAACGTTGCACTGTATGGTGATGATTCCATCAGCGGCGCCAATCAGATGGCGCTTATTCTGAGCGCCGCATTTGCTGGCGCAATCGGCCTGAGCCGGAAAATGCAATGGGCTGATATTCAGGACAATGTACTGGAGAACATTAAAGCTGCCACACCGGCGATTCTCATACTGCTGATGGTGGGTGCTTTGACCGGTGCGTGGCTGGTCGGCGGCATTGTGCCCAGCATGATTTATTACGGGCTTGGCATCTTCAGCCCGTCGGTGTTTGTGGCCAGCGCATGTCTGATCACGGCCATTGCTGCGGTGGTGATTGGCAGTTCATGGTCCACGTCAGCAACACTGGGTATCGCCCTGATGAGCATCGGTTATGCCATGGGTATCAATCCTGGTCTGGTGGCTGGCGCGATTGTCTCCGGGGCCTATTTTGGTGACAAAATGTCGCCATTGTCTGATACCACCAATCTGGCTTCCGGTGTCAGTGGCGTGGATTTGTTCACTCATATCCGTTATCTGAGTTTGACTTCGATCCCCTCTATGGTGATCACACTGGTACTGTACACAGTCTTAGGTTGGGTGATGGGCGGTGAGGCTGCCAGTGTGGACGATACAGCCCGTTACCAGCAGCTGATCGCAGAGAAGTTTAACGTCAGCCCTTTTCTTTTGCTGGTGCCGGCAGCAGTCATTTTTCTGATTATCCGCAAGGTAGATGCGCTTCCTGCGCTGTTTGTCGGGGCGATGGCTGGAATCCTGTGTGGTGTCTTAATGCAACAAGATTTGGTTGCTGAACTGACTGCCGAGTTGGGCAGTACTTACCAGATCATGATGCAGGCGTTGTATGGGGAACTGAGTATTGTTGCCGGTGATCCGGTACTCGATGATCTGCTAAGCACCGGTGGCATGTACGGCATGCTCAACACCGTCTGGCTGATTCTATCTGCCATGGTGTTTGGCGGAGTCATGGAGGCGTGTGGTTTTCTGGGTCGTATCACCCAGGCTCTTATCAGTCGGGTGCGCAGTGATGCCGGTTTGATTACCGCTACCGGTGCTACCTGTATGGTGACTAACGTATCAGCATCGGATCAGTATCTGGCGCTGGTGGTACCTGGCCGCATGTTCAGCAATGCCTTCAAAGCCCGTGGTCTTGCTCCGCAGAATTTGAGCCGCACGCTGGAAGATACCGGAACAGTGACCTCAGTGTTGGTCCCGTGGAATACTTGTGGCGCCTATCATGCCAGCGTGTTGGGCGTCGCAACGCTGGCCTATGCACCGTGGGCGTTTTTCTGCCTGCTCAGCCCGTTGATGACGCTGTTTTTTGCCTGGGCACGCATTGGCATCGTGCGGACTGATCAGCCGACGCGGTGAGCATAGACCGCGCAACCCGTTAGGCCCGGGAACTCGTCACGCAAACAGGCCAGCGGTACGGCTTTACACCAATCACTGAAATTGCCTTTGTTGGTAAACGCGTTAACAAATGCCTGTTCATCAAAGTGCCTGCCGAGCTTTTGTATCAGGTTGCCACTGAGCACAAAGCCGCCTCGCGAACCCTTGATCAAGGCAATATCGCCGCAGATGTTGCCCATCATGCGACTGAAGTAGCGCAAGGTCTGATGTGCAACCGGGTCAGTGTCAGCCATCTTTACAATCTCTGCAGCATCGGGTGCGGTATGCGGTTCAACGGGTTCCCCGGCGATACAGCTGAGTGCACAGTAGATGTTGGCAATCCCCGGGCCGGAAATCAGATGCTCGGTGGTTACCCGCGGAAACCACTTCCACAGCTGATGTAGCAGTGCCTGCTCGGCCTCGTCTACCGGTGCAAATGCCGCATGACCGGGTTCGGAACTGACGACTTCGCCGCCCACACTCAGGCTGGCAGCACCAAATCCGGTACCGGGTCCGGCAATGGTGCGCAGGGCTTTGGGCCACAGGTCGGTGTGTGTGCTGCTGAAAGCAGGTTTCTGCAGCCAGTGCACCTGCAATAGCTGCGGATGCAGCAGGCACCAGCCCTGTGCTTCAAAGTCATTCAGGACCAACACGGGTATGCCCAATGTCTTGCTCAAATCTGCGCGATTGAAGCGCCAGGCATTATTGGTCAGTCGAATCTCATCAGTGTGCACCGGCGCAGCCACCGCCATGCAAAAAAGGCCCGGTAACGGTGCATACTGATCTGCGAGAAAATCCAGGTAATCTCTGACGGCATCGGCCAGGTGTGCAAAGTCGCCGCACTGCATGGATTTTACGTACTGCAATGGTGAGCCAAGACCGCTGCTGATGGCCAGTCTGATGTTTGTACCGCCGATATCAGCCAGGAGTGCTGTGATTGGGGTCATTGGTAATTTTCCATGCGTTTAATGGGGTCAATGTTGGCAACTACCGCAACAATCAGCTTCACTGCCCGGATAGAGGCCAAACTTACCAGACCAGATCATCCGGAATCGGAAAGTCCTTGTATGCGTCATCCAGTTCTGCATCGTCCACCTTGCTGATGGCATCAAACAACACCGCCTCTGGCGCGCGCTCTTTGATACGTTCTGCAGTATCACGGTTGGTGATAACAGCCCGTTTACCATCACCACAAATCAGCAATTGCCCCGACGCTAGCAAGCTCTGCTGATTTTCAGAGACAAACAGGTAGCGAACTTTGCCAGTGGCAGCGTCTTTAAAATTGAATCGGATTTCACCGTCCGGCTTGACTGCATGTTGTTGCAGAAGTTGACGCACCTGGGCGCGAATTTCTTTATTGCGCTCGGCGGCCAGACGCTTTTCGTTCAGCAACCTGTCTTGTTCAGCTTTTTCGGCACGGAACTGCTCTGCCCGTTTTTTCATCTCCTCTGCCTGGGTCGATTGCCCCTTAGGCTGATGCTTTTGTTCTTTACGTTTTTCCTGCTGAGCCTGTTTAAGTTTTTTCGAATCCACCAATCCTGCGCTTAGCAGTTGGTCAGCCAACGATTTTCCCATAACACAATTCCTGTAACTGTCTGTCTGCACCCATAGCCTAGCTGAATCGTCATCGATAGCCTAGCTTCAAGCGCAACACACCCGCGATAGGCAGTGCTAGAATGCCGGCAGTCCACAAAAAAAATCCCGCCAGCGTGGTTGGGTTTGTAACCCCGATTTCGGAGTGTTTTTCAGTATGTCGCCTGCCCCCACGCAGTTGCCAGAAGAAACATCGCCAGACCTTCAAACGGATGAAACGCCTGCGGCCCCGCCTGCCCGCGCTGCCAGGCGTGCGGTGTGGCTGCGCAAGACATTAAACCTCTCCCAGAAAGAAGCCGTTGCCTCGGCAACCATGACCGCAACCGGCGACAATTTTTTTAACGCGTTTGCGATTTTTCTGCATGCCACTGCCCTGCAAATGGGATGGCTGACGGCGATACCGCAGTTGTTCGGGGCGTTCTGCCAGTTATTGTCTGCGTGGTTAGGCAACTACCTGCCTCGCAAACCCATGGTGGTGATTGCGGCGGTTACTCAGACAATCGTGGTGGTAGGTCTGGTTGCTCTTGCCATCATTCGTCCGGAAAACAGCGTGCAGTGGTTGATTACGCTGGCGGTGCTTTATTTTGGATGTATCAATTTTATTCAGCCGCAATGGCGCGCGTGGATGGGCAGTCTGGTTCCGCAGCGGCGCCGGGGTGCTTTTTTTGCATCCAGAACACGCCTGACCATGGTTGCTTCACTCGTGGTGTTTGCCGGCGGCGGTGCCTTGCTGAGCCTTAGCGAGCGCGCGGGTGTGGTGTGGCTGGGTTTTGCTGCACTGTTCACCACGGCGGCTATTGGCAGATCAATCTCCAGTCGATTGCTGTTTCTGATGCATGATCCCGATCCGAGGCCGCACCGCGACCGCCGCAAAGGCTTTCTGCAGAGCATGAAACAGTTGTATGGCTCACTGCAGGACAAGACCTTCCGCGACTACAGTTTTTTTGTCGCGGGAATGCAGGGCGTGGTGGCGATTTCTGCACCGTTTTTTGCGGTTTACATGTTGCGCGACCTGCAGTTCACCTACATGCAATACAGCGTAAATGCGATTGCGTCGATTGTGACGCAATTTATCAGCCTAAGCTTCTGGGGACGTTTTTCAGATCGCTTTGGCAATCGTATTGTGATGCAGTTCTGCTGTATGACTATTCCAATTATCCCGGTGTTGTGGATGATTTCGCCCGATCCAACCTATCTGATACTGGTGCAGGTTATCTCCGGGCTTGTGTGGAGTGCATTCAGTCTGAGCACGGCCAACTATTTGTACGATATCCGCCCGCAGAAGAGCGATTTTGCGGTGTATGCGGCGGTTCAGTCTGCGTTGGGCGCCATCGCCGTTTCCATTGGTGCGGTTTTTGGAGGCTTGATTGCGGCGAGCACGCCCTTTTTGTTTGAGCGACTTGGATTTCTGGATAACTGGCTGTCGAGCCAGTTGTTTGTGGTATTTTTTGTTACCGCTATTCTGCGATTTGCGGTGGCATTATGGTTCCTGCCGCGGGCAAATGATCCGATAGCGCGTCGACGTCCGAAGGTACTGCAGCTGATACTGCGCGTTTCCCGGTTTAATGCCATAACGGGTGTCAGTTTCGACTGGTTAAGTGTGACGCGCAAAAACTCACGCTCACGCTCAAAAGACGATGCAGATATTGATGACTCCACAGAGATGGATAACGCTGACGCTGCTGAGAACCCCGATGACTCGCGCCGCAAAAAATAGTGCTGTGTGCCGAATTTATGATGACTGGAGAAAAACATGCTGCTGAGACTGAACAATCTGCCGTTGACCACTTCCCGCCGCCCTGCCCTGAGACGCTTGTCAACAACTGCGATGGCTGTGTCGATGATGAGTATGGCAACCATCAGCCATGCCGATGAGGCCAGTCTGCTGGCGATCGGGGTAGCCCCTTCCGCTCAGCGTATTGGTGAGGATATTGCCACCCTCGCAGGATTCGGCACACGCCATACCTTATCTGAAACGCAGTCGGATACCCGCGGTATCGGCGCGGCACGGCGCTGGATCAAGTCGGAATTTGATCAGATCTCTGCGGCGTGTGGGGGCTGTCTGGAGGTGATCTATGTCAGTGGCGTGGTCTCCGGGACCGCGCGGATACCTGATGCGACCGAAGTGGTGAATGTTGTCGCGATCCAGCGCGGAACGCGCGACAGCAACCGCTTTGTGGTCATGAGTGGCGATATCGATTCACGTATCAGTGACATCATGAACTCTACGGACGATGCCCCGGGCGCTAATGACAATGCCTCAGGGATGGCGGGGGTCATTGAAACTGCGCGGGTGTTGTCGCAGTACCAGTTTGAGGGGTCGATCATCTACACCGGTCTGTCCGGTGAGGAACAGGGGCTTAATGGTGGCGCTATCCTGGCAGCGTACGCCCACGAGCAAGGCTGGGAGATGCAGGCTGTCATCAACAACGACATGATAGGCAATATCCGCGGCATCAATGGGGTGATCAACAACACCACGGCGCGGGTGTTTTCAGAAGGCACTCGTTTTACCGAAACCTCCGAAGAAGCCGGTCAGCGTCGCTCTCAGGGCGGTGAGGTCGATTCAGCGTCGCGCAATCTGGCGCGCTATATCGATCAGATGGCAGATCTGTATGTGCCCAATCTGGATGTGATGATGGTCTATCGTCTCGACCGTTTTGGCCGTGGCGGGCATCATCGGCCATTTAACGAAGCAGGTTTTCCAGCCGTGCGCATAATGGAAACCAACGAGAACTATAACTGGCAGCATCAGGACATCCGGGTTGAAGACGGCATTGCCTATGGCGACGTGCTGGAACATGTGGACTTTGACTATGCGGCCAAACTGACTGCCCTCAATGCAGTGACCCTGGCCTCGATGGCGTGGGCACCTGCCCCGCCGCGTAACGTCACCATCAGTGGTCAGGTCAGTCCCAGCACAACGCTGCGCTGGGAGAAGGTAGAAGGCGCTACGGCCTATCGTGTGCACTGGCGATTAACAACAGATGCTCAATGGACACATTCGCGTCTGGCTGGCGATGTCAGTGAATTCACGCTGGAAAACGTGGTCATCGATAACTACTTCTTTGGTGTGTCGAGTGTTTCCGAGCGAGGCCTGCAGAGCCCGGTGGTATTCCCGGGCGCTGCAGGGGCGTTCTGAGGCAGACTGCGGTTCAGTCAAAAACCACGTTACGGATCACGGAATAGAAGTCACTGACGCCGCGCACAAAAGCGGCTTCAGGGACGCGTTCGTCATTGCCGTGGACACCCGTGTTCTCGCCATCATCGGTAATTAAAGGATTAAATCCGTAACTGATAATGCCCAAATCGCGGGTAAAGTGGCTATCGGTAAACCCGGCGCTTACTGAGGGAATCACCCGCGATCCCGGATGCAGTTCGCCGGTGACATTGCGAATCGCTTCGAACAAGCGCGAGTTGGTTGTGGATATCGCAGGCGTAAACGCCATGATGACCTCAACGGTTACACCGGTGTGGGCAATCAGCGCTTCGAGTTCAGCGACAAACTGTTCAGCGGGTTTATCCGGCAATATCCGGCAATCCAGCTCTGCCCACGCCTCTGGCGGGATTACATTGATTTTGCTGGAGCCTTCGAAGCGTGTCATGGAGCAGGTATCTCTGGTCAGCGCATTGTGACCTGGCCGCTGTTCGTGCAGGCGTTGCAGAAATTCCGGATCCTGAACCGCGCGCCCCATATCTGCATACGCCGTTGCCCATTCATCATTCATGGTTTCTGACAGCCCTACAAAATACTCATCAACCGGTGGAATGATGCGCGGGGGGAACGGATTCTCCAGCAATGTGTTCAAGGCTTGTACGATGCGGGTGACTGAGCTGGTGGTGCGTGGTGACGAACCGTGGCCAGGCACATCAACCGCCTTTAAATGCAGCCAGACCGGGACCTTTTGCGTCACTTCAACACCAAAGGCAATATCACCCGCGCTGCTGCGGCTGCCGCCACCGCCCTCGTTAAGCAGAATGCCGATGTCTTCAAAAATTTCGGGCCGGTTATCAATCAACCAGCCCACGCCGAACTCACCGCCCGCCTCTTCGTCCGCGGTAGCGAGGAAAACCACGTCACGGTTAAGTGCCTGGCCAGAGGTATGCAGATTCAGAAAGGCAACCAGCTGTGCAATTCCCAGTCCCTTCATATCGCGAGTGCCGCGGCCATACAGGTAACCATCTTTTAATTCACCAGACAACGGATCAAAGGTCCAGTACTCGCGATCGGCCGGTACCACGTCGGTGTGTTGCAGTAGGATCAGTCCGGGCTCGTCTCCGCCCTCCAGCCGTGCCCAGATATTGCCACGACCGGGAGCGCTTTCAGCCGTCTCGTACGCGATACCGTAACTGTCAAATATGCGCGCATAAAACTCCACAGCACGGTACTCATTGCCGGGCGGGTTAATGGTGTCAATGCGCACAAATTCCTGTAACCAGGCAACGGCGTTGTCGTCGGCGGGGGTTGATTGCGCATAGGCTGCGGGCAGAATTACTGAGAGCATAAGCGCAGCGACTGATTTCATCATCAGCCTTTGTGTTGAAAGGACGGTTTTGAATACCTTGTTATTGATCTTCACCATGGTCTCCGCTTGGGGGTATTGTTAGTATGATCTTGGCAATATGGATGCCACACAATGCCACGAGGACTTGATCATGACATCAGCAACAATAAAGCTCCAGATCGGAAATGCGCTGCCCCCGGGAAATCCATCGGAAAGTGCCAGAGTTATCAGTCTGTGGAAAACCATCCATCACTTTTTCTCAGACACGGAATTCACGGCCTTGGCGGGTATCAACGCCACCAGTTGTCGCTATCACCTCAGTCTGGATGCCTCTGCACTGCTGGCGCTGATGGAGCATGCAGTCGCTCTTGCGGACAGTTTTGATGCGTACGCGACTAAACAGGGCGCTGACAGCTCATTGCCAATCAACGCAGTGCTGACAATCACGCTACGGCGCACAGATCAGGCGCTGACTGAACTGGAGTCCTACCAGATCGCCACTGTGTTTATCCAGCAACTGGTATTGGCCAGCCATATTTGCCTGCCCGGTTCAATCCAGATTCTGGACAGCCGTTATGATGGCAGCGGCGCTCATCGTTATGAGGCGCAGACGTTTGATAGCAAAATTCTGTACGGCGCGATGAAAGCAGCCAGCTATAACGAGTGGCCTGAGTTGCCTGTGCAATCCTTCGAAAAGGTCTGGGACTGGCTGACATTGTGTGAAACCAGTTGTGCAGATACTGCTTTAAATAATATTAACAAGATATTGTTTACATTACTTAAAGTGGCAGAACAGCGCCATGAATACAGCGCCCGTACCGTGCTGTTGGTGATTTTTCAGCTGGAGGTGTTGCTGGATTGTCGTGCGGCCGGCAATCATGAGCTTCTTCATGCCAGAGCACGCAGTGTGCTGGGTGCCATTCCTGAGCAATCCAACTGTTTGCGAGAATTACTGGAGGTGCGTCATAACCTGTTCATGGCCAGTCAGCCGGTGCATCGGCCGCCATTGATCTGCAATCATACTGCCGACGCATTGCGCGGGCAGATTGGTCAACACAATAGCGCTGTGGAATCCGGAACTGCCATGGTGATGGCCATATTGCATGATCTGATCCGTCATCAGTCGCAGTCTTACACATTCAGTGAGAACTGGAGTCGTGCTTGAGGCGATTTCCCGCATTGAATTTTTGTGTGATCAGCGGAAGGATGTGTTGATATGACTGCTATTGCGA
>CALQJO020000014.1 GCA_943330915.2 Rhodoferax sp. OV413
CTCATAATCCGTTGGTCGTAGGTTCAAGTCCTACTGGGCCCACCATTTTCTGATACAAATCAAAGACTTGTAAAATAGTCGCCTCGCACAACTTGCTTACACAGTGCTTACACACCGCATCCGCTGCTTTTACTTACTGAACTGGCGCGCAGTCTAGCCGAAAACTTGGTTAATGTCCCCTGAAAACACACAGGGTTCCGGAGGAATTGACAGTGTAATGTCAGAATTTTTGCTGGGGAATTGGGCACTATGCTCTTTATTCCGCATATAGCGTCAACATCTGTCGGATTGCCAATCCCAGAGAATCCGATTTATCTTGAGATTGGCCTACTCAACGAGTTCCTTATCCCGCCAAGCCAATACCGTTGCTGGCATGATCAAGCAGGTGAACAGCGCGAGAGTGAGAAAGTTGGTCACTACGGGCGGCGTTACTTCAAACCCCGAATACACCTTCCCGACAATATCGCTTGCGATATACCCGACTAACAGCATTGCTGTCGCGTAAATGTACGCCTTTACGTATGCAGCGTTGCGGTCCTGAATCTCTCGCTCATCAAGATATTCATCGGGAGAATTGGCAAGAAAGCCGTAGGTACACAGAAACATCACAATCGATCCGCAAAAGCCGACTAGACCCAATGCCCCGACGGCAAGTTGTAAGGCGGGCTGATCCCCAGAAAGAAAGAACTTCAGCACAAACCACAGGTAGATGGCTCCAATGGCAACAACCGAGAGCACCTTCGCACTTAGAGGTGTGAGCAAGATATACTTTGGACGGTCGCGGACAGGCTTTTCATGGGGATTAGTCATCTTCGAACTCCTTTTGTCTATTGGCGTTGCTAGCGATCTGAGTCGCAAGTGATGGGAAACCATTGAGCGAAAACAGTGTATCGACGGGCACGCCGAACACAGCTGCAAGTTTTAGAGCGAGCTCAACGCTTGGGTTGTAGGTTCCTCTCTCAAGGAAGCCTATCGTCTGCGGGTTGACCCCTACAGCTGCCGCAAGATCTTTGCGGCTCAAGCCTCGCTCGACACGAAACAATGTGATTTGATTATGAACCATTGCTAGAATTTACCATTTTATTGTGTATACACAACAGCTCGAGATAAGGTTTTTGCTTTTTTTGTTGTTAAACGAGCTTGGGTTTAGGGTGTTTTCAGCGTTGTAATGTTGGGCTTATTTTGGTTTCTTGGTAAGGGTTAACAGGGTTGAAAGCAGGTTCAGTCGCAGTCTTGGTAGTTTGATTCAAAGCATGTTTTTCTCTTGAGCGATACAATTTTTAGATTCTTTCGATAACTGGCTATCGCGGGGTTACGCTCGTATCGCAGGTATAGTGAAAGTAATCTGTAATAAATGAGGAATTTTTACTGCAACCAGCCACTTGTTGAACAATATTTCCATCTCTATCGAATGTAATCACTCCGCTAGTGTCAGCTCTAGTCCAATTATTTCTATCAAATTCGTAGATAACAGAACTTTCTCCAGTAGATCGATTTGTCTTAACTATTGCGTGTTTCGAATTGTCCGTGAAGACGGGGTAGAACCCCTTGCTTGAAGAGAAGCGCAGCTGATCAAGTCTCTGTCTTTTTTGGATCTGATCTGTTTTTTTACCAGCCTTTGCCTTTTAAGCGACATTTGAATGTCCTATAAACGACATTGAGTCACAGCTCGTTAGCAGAACCACAGATAGCTCAAAAGTGTCGTGTCAACCTACACTCATTAATGATTAAGTCTGTTGATATTGCTACTGGTCTGATCCACTTAGCAGACAATGACTGCCAGATCACTCCAATTAGCTGCTATTAACCGCCATTTGCTGCCTTTTCCTTCCTTAAAACCACTTGCTGTCAAATGTCCGTTTAAACGACATCTATGACCCAAGCAATCTGAAGCAAGACTAACAACCTTGTCCATCGTATCGAAACGATACGATCAAATGGCTGATCTGAACTTACTAAGAAACATTGGTAACGGGAAAAACTGAAATCACAGGCTAAGATTTATGCCCATCGCTCATATAATTGCAATTTTTGATTCTGGATGTTAGGTCAAAATGATGACGTTTTTTGATTATCGTTAATTACTTTCAAACGGTATCTCGCATTCCAAAGACTGGATAAGTATGATCTTGGAAAACTCACGTGTTCTATCGTTGAGCATACATAACGATTGGCGAGATTATTAGGTAAGATCGGCTAGTCAATGCGATCTGCGCCTGAATGGTCGCGTCAGATCGAAGTTTTGTACCACTGAGATGCTTCTGCCATGAGTATGAAAATCCAACAAATTCAACTTAGGTGTTACCAGTTGCTGGAGCCTGGAGTTGGTAAGGATGTTGCCAGCAAATATGTAGATCGATTTTTGTCATTTATGATTGTGCTCGCCGTTTCTTGCTCTGTACTCGAAACCATGCCCGAGCTTGCACCTTACTCGCTGCACTTTAGATATGCTGAGCTACTTTGTGTAGCTGTTTTTTCTGTCGAGTTTCTTGCGAGATTATGGACTGCACCATGTAAATCAGGCCCAGATTCGCCAAACAAAAAGAGATATAGATATCTCTTTAGTTTTTATGGGCTAGTCGATCTGTTTGCAATACTACCTTTCTATTTGGAAACGTTGATACCAGGACTTAATTTGACCTTTTTGCGAGTAGTCAGGGTCATGCGAATACTCAAGTTGAGCCATTACAACTCGGCTATTCAGGATCTTTGGGAAGCTATTTACGACGAGCGAAAAGCGTTTATATCTTCTATGTACATTCTTGCAATTGCGCTGCTGCTCACTTCATCGGCGATGTACTATGCTGAGGGCGCAGTGCAGCCTGAAAAGTTTTCATCGATTCCTCAAGCGATGTGGTGGTCTATCATTACACTAACAACAGTTGGCTATGGTGATGTTTCTCCAGTCACTGCGATTGGTAAGCTAATTGGCGCAGCTACAGCCATCTTAGGAGTATGTACTCTGGCGTTACTCACAGGCATTGTAGCCAACTCATTTGCAGCCCAAATGAGCAGACGGCGAACAATATTCGAGGCAGCGATACGAAAAGCAATTGAGGATGGAGAGCTTTCTTTGCAAGAGCGGGAAGTGCTAGAACATTTACGGGATGAGTACAATCTGACGCGTGAGCATGCAGAGGCAATTTTTCAAAAGTGCGTCAGTGAGAGGGCTTACTCCCATGTCACGCGATCAAGCCTGAAAGACTAGTCTTGGTCTGCAACAGTTTCAAAATCGCTTTATCACCTCGCGGTGCGTTTCAGTGCACATTGATAAAAGGCGTGCTACGGGTGTGCTAGGGTTTAAAGAATGAGAAATACTCATGCCCAGAAGCGAAATAGAGCCGCTAAAAAACGCGGGTTTGTGCTGTAGTTCACGTGGGGTATTGCTGCTCTGAGCTGATCTGAACTTACTAAGAAACATTGATAACGGGATTTAAGAAACAAAACACTTGATAAATTCATGTCTCGCTCATTCTCAGCCGAGAAACTCATCAACCACTTGAGCAACCAGATCGTTGTCTATCATGTGACCTTGCCCTTCTAGAAGTAAAAAACGATCTGCTTTGAGCGTATTTGCTAGCGCCTCCAGTGCCACCAAGTCGCATTGATTGTCCATATTGCCACAGCAAATATCCAATCTTGTGGGCTTGGGCAAAGTGCCTTGAGCAAGTGCGCTCGCGATTTGTCTTGATTGTGGTGGTTTGAAGTATCCAAGCTGCGAGATTGTTGTGCCTACAACAGGACTGAGAAACAGCACTCGTGTTTGTAGTGCTGGAAATCCGATCAAGCTGTTTAAGAGCAGATACGCACCATATGAGTTGGCGATTATGGGAATGCGGTTTTGCTGGAGTCGTGAAAATTCACTTTGAATCGCATCAAGCTGTGTACTGAAGGGATTGAGTATAAAGCTGGTTGAAAGTGATACTCCCGTGACCACATGCGATCGTGTCTTGAGAAACGTACCAAGTCCTTCGTTGATACTTCCACCGCGGCCCGTAATGTAAAAGCATTCGTTGATCATTATCTATGTCACTCGTGACTACAGATCGCCATTCAGATGATTTGCGTTTTATGATAACTGGTAAGGCAAGCGAGCAGTCTTTGTTTCTGTATCTTTTTAAGCTCTGAAATAAACTGTTTACCCTATAGCGCCGCCGCTTTTTCCCAAGACGCAAAAGCACGCAGTCGGAAATACCGATAGTTTTCGGCCGATACCAGGTGCCGCCCCAGGTTGAATAAGTTATCGATAGAAGCATGCGCACTAAGAAAACGCTGCGCCTGTTCCACCGATTTGAACTTGCGCATGCCCCGCTCCCTCACCCTTGTTGGCTGGTGCGACAGTTCAGCACGGTTGCTGGCGTAATGCTGGGTATTGTGTATCACTTCCGGCAACAGCCCCCGTTGTGCCAACAGGTCTTCGATATCGCGATGACTGACGCTGAATCGGTGATAGAGCCAGACGGCGTATTGAATGATTTCAAGCGGGAATCTGTGGCGCGTGTACATTTTTGATTCTGTCATGGACTGCAGACTGGCAGTTAGAAGGTTAGCTTGTCAGTACGACCCGCGATGTTCATGGAAATCGATGATCGCCCCGGCAATGTCACGGTGATCATCGACCAGCAGAATGCTCGGCTGCGACACCTCGTGACCTCAAGACCCGGGTGCTGCCGGTTGAACCGTCGCCGCCCGCTGCGGGACCTCGACGAGCTTGCTGATGTCGTAGCCCATGGATTCTACCTTCGCCACGAGCGCGGCATAGCGCGCCACATCGATAGTCGGCGTGCGTGCCATGATCCAAACGTAGTCGCGAGCGCTGCGGGCGATGATCGTCTCGGTATAGCCGGGGTCAACATGCGAGATGACGAACTCTGCCTTGATCGGCCATACGAACTGCATGCCCCAGATGGCGTTATTGGAGCCCTCGATAACAAAGCCCCTGGGCTGCATGCGCTTCGCAGGCCCGTCGAAAGCCCCCTTATTGAAGGTGAAGGTCGTCTTGATGGTTCCGTCAGCAGCGAGCTCATAAGACTCGATGGCGTTATAGATGTCCTTCTCGAGGAAGGTCGGGATAACACTGATGAGATACCAGGGCCCCATGTACCTGGGCAGATCAAGCGAGGGCACGACGGGTACCGTGACCTTTGCGGGCGAGACGGCGCAGCCGGCGAGCAAGCACACGAGCAAGCATGCAATTACCACTCGTGGCAAACGCGGGAAACGATCCATTTTCATGATGCAATCTCCAATTCTAATATGATTTTCCCGCGCTATCAGTGTATCGCGCCGGGATGGTATCGGGACGGGTTCTAGCCCGATTACAGGGACGGTTGTAAAGCAGCCAAAAACGCAAGATCGCTCGTTGGACTTACCCCAGTACCGCAGACACTTCCGGGTTGTGATTTAGCCATAGGAGGAGTCGTATGAACAGTCCCAGATTTACCCCGGAATTTAAAGAAGAAGCAGTTCGCCAGATCGTTGATAGAGGATACTCTGTTGCAGAAGTCTCAGAGCGTTTGGGCGTATCTGCCCACAGCCTGTATAAATGGGTCAAGGCAGTCAAACCAGATAAAACTGACCAGAATGCGGCAGAACTGAAGAAGAGCGAGAGTGAGACGGAATATGTGGAACCTTAACGAAGTCACCAGCATTGAGTATCTGTCCGGGCACGATTGCCTGGCCAAATGGTGCCGATATTGCACCCGAGACTTTGTACGAAAAATGTCAGTTGGCCTTGGTCTGAATGATGAATCGTCACCAGTTTAGTAGACGCCTTTTAGCGTTCCAACGGACTGACCTCATTTATAGTTAGTCTACCTAGACCCTATAACCAACTCCGCCGCAACGGGATAATGGTCCGACGGCCACCGCCCGTCCACGCTGTGTATCACTGTGACGGCACGCTCCACCGTGACGGGCCCGCCGACCAGAATCCAGTCGATACGGCCCTCGCGCCCCTCCGGCGGTGGGCCAAAACCGTTTGACGTCAGAGGCGGTCCTTCGTGCTTTTCTGCGACTACCCAGGCATCCCTGAGGCCATCGCTTGTCGCGGCGTGCCACGTCTCACTTGTTTCTGCGATGGCGTTAAAGTCACCCAAGACCACGACCACGCTCTCAGGAGGATGTTGCGCGATGCGCGCATTGATCTGCTCTGCGGACTGGATCTGACGCGGGCCGCCACGTATCGTGAAATGCGTGTTGTAGACGTAAAATTGTCGCAGAGTCTCGAGATGGTGGAAGCGAGCCCAGGTGACTATGCGGGCGACCCGACCCCGTTGAGTCGGCGGATTCGTATTGTCCCCGAGCCAGAACGTGCCAGATTCTATTGGAACCAGTACCTCGTGTTTGTAGAAGATCGGAGTCGCCTCGCTCAGCCCAACGCCTCCGTTCAGACCACGGTCGACGCCCAACCATCGGTACTCGGGCATTTCCGACTGGAGAAAGTCAATCTGCACCGTGAGAGCCTCCTGCAGACCGAGGACTTCGGGGTCGAAGGCCCGAATGTTCTCGACCACAAGCTCTTTGCGCAGTGGCCAACTATTATCGCCGTCTTGTCCATCAGACGTTCGAATATTGAATGTCATCACGTCGAGTTCGAAGGACGTGTCATCCAATTCTGCTTGCTGGCCAAAGAGCGTCATCGGGCTGACAGATAGGACGAACACCGTCAGGGCATGGACAACGAATCGATAGCCGGGGAACAGCTGTTGGTGGCCAAGCTGGAAGACCAACGATTGAGTGTATTCTGAGAAAATGGGAAGCCTCCTGGACTGTGCGTGCCTAAGATCGGTCCAAGCAGAGTCGTTGGCTGTGAATAAAACAACCAAGTCAGAAAATCGCGATGGGCCATCTCAGGGTGCTGCCAAGTTAATTACTGTCGCTCTAAAAATCCAGTACTTACCCCTATATTCTGACTGCTTTGGTGTGGGGGATGGGTCGCCTTTTGACTAGGGTGTGTCCGCTGCCTTAGGACTGCACGTATATTCGGGGTAGAACCCTTTTTTATCAGCGATTCAAAATCGCCGGCGCATCTGTAAACGATCGAATGCCAAACTCTGGGTAAATGTCACTGGGAAAGTAGAAGTTGCCATCCTTCACAACCAACGAAATGGTCTTGATGGCTTTTAGATCGGCTATCGGGTTGCCGGGAATCAGGAAAAAATCCGCCAATTTGCCCGGCACAATTGAACCCAGTTCATCACCTTGCCCCAGATAACTGGCCATATCCTGCGTGGCCATTTTGAGCACCTCTGCCGCGCTCATGCCAATTTCTTGGTACAGCTCTAACTCGCGGTGATAGGTGAATGAACCTCCCAAATCGGTGCCCGGGATAATCACTACGCCCTGATCGCGCATCTCACGCACGGTTTCTAAAATCTTGGCATAACCCTGCCGATAGGCGATGTCATCCTCAGGCGTGGCAATTTCAGAGCGCGCGGTTCTGGCATTGCGCTGAATGCCAACTGGCATGTTGTTGATGTAATCCACCATGCCTGGCGCCACCTCGCCATTGCGGGACAGCATCAGGTTTTCGTGAATGGCCAAGGTCGGATCAATACCCATGCCACGCCCGGCCATGCTCGAAATGGTCAGTTGCACCGCAGGGGATTGGATGTCGATAGCCGGGAACCGCTTCATGGCTGTCAGCCGCAACAAGGTGCGGGTATCTTCGTCGGGCGCTAATACCCAGCCCAACATGACCTGATTGATGTGCGTCAGCTCGTCGTATCCTGCCGCAATCATGGCATCGGCATTGGTGAAGGCGGGCACATGTCCGGCAACGCGCAGACCGCGCGCGTGCGCTTCAGTGACCATGGCAGGCACCCATGCCGGATTCATACTGTTGTAGATTTTGATCTGATGGAAGTCGCCCTGATCCGCGTACCAGCGCACGGCATCCAGCGCTTCGTCCTGTGTCGACACCAGGATGCCACTGTTGGAGTTGAATGGGCTTTTGCCTTCGATAAATCCACTGCGGTGAATGCGCGGCCCGACCAATCGGCCTGACTCGATTTTGGCAATCAAGTCGCTGAGCACTTCGTTGTTGTTGCCCATATCACGAAAGCTGGTTACCCCGGCCGCAATGTTCAGCAGCGCACTGCCCTGGCCCGCATGCGCATGCATTTCGTACATGCCGGCAACCAAGGTGCCGCCGGCGCCATCGATCAGAATTTCAGCGGCATTGACTGCCGGTGCAACATCATCCACGGATGTGATGCGATTCTCTGTCACTAACACGGATGACGGCTCAGACAGACTCAGGCTGATTGGATCAAACACCCTGACATTGTTAATACGCACGGGTTTATCAAAAACACGCGTGACTTTTTCTTGAATGGTTTCAAAGCGGCGGGTTGCGTATTCAGCAGCCATGTTTCGCAAACGCTCTTCTTCCGCTTCGAAGCCCGTGCGGACCAGCGCAAACTGTTCATCCATGGATGCAAACAGCAGGCCGTTGTCATCCAGAGCGAAGTACGTGGGATTCAGATCGATGCCGGACAGTGCGTAGGTGGTGATCGCCAGCGCTGCGCCGCTGCTGTTGGTGACATTGAGGGTATCAATGGCCTCGAGCTTCAGTTCACCCGCAGGCAGTACAGCTAGGGTATTGTCATCGTCGGCCAATAGCAGTCGCGCATAAACCCACAACGCATAAGGACTGGATTCCTGCGCTACATACAAATTAGCGTCGGCCATGTCTGATTCGCTGGAACCGGTGGTATCTGTCCACACCGCCCGGCCGCCCTGAATGTCAAACTGCTCGTCGATGATGTTGCCAAAGGTGGTGGCGCCGGCCACACGCCAGCTGCGCGGAACGCCTGCATCATTAAACTCAATGACTTCCTCGACAGATGGGCCACGACCATTATCGCGGTATTCATACCCCACATTGGTGACGTCCCCGTGTTGCACTTCCATTTGCCCGACACGTGTGCCAGAGATCATTGCGCTAAACGATTCAACACCGGCAGGCCGCGTCAGCGGCATCTGATCTGGCACTGCCAGATCAGATGCCGTTTGTTGCGGCTGCCCACAAGCTGCCAATGTCAACAGTGCAGTCAACAATGCAGCCATCAGCACAAGCGTCGAACTGCCTGGTCGTTGAGTATTCATCTGACTCTCCATCGGATAATTTATTGTTGTTAACACAGGGACAAGCGGGTGAATCAGGTGAGGATACAGCGGGATCATGAAGGTCTGGCGGGGCCCACAATCGTCATGACTTTTGTGGGCTTAATGAGCGATTACATGTTGGCTCAATGCGCGGCTACAGATAAATCTCAGAATGTTTCAGCAATCAGTGTTGCGCTGCACGTGCCGGTATACCGTGTTCCAACCCAGACATCGTAGGAGCCATTCGCCGCCTTATTCAGCCGGATCTTGGCATCCAGACTGCCATTGGAGTCGTCATCATAGTGCCAGTTGCCGCTGGCATCGTTAATCAGCAATATGCTGTCGCACTCGGTATCCAGCCGAAATTCCAATGCACGTCCAGATGAGTTCTGCGAGAAGGACAGCGTAAAATCTGGGGCTTCCATCACAAATCCGTAACCGGGTAGGTCTGAGCATTCAGCCAGATCGGTACCTCCGCCGGCGGTTACCTTGTGACTTTTTGATGTGTAAAGATCATCACTCGTGTAAGAAAGAGATGTGCCACCTTGAGAAAAATCCGGGCACGCTTGAACGCTACCGGCAAAGAAGGATAAAGCGATTACAACAATCCACAATACTTTAGCTTTGAGGCGAGACTTGGCAGTATTAACGCGAGAAGGAATAAACATTATGCGCTCCAGTTTGATTTCAACTGCCCAAGGACAATTGTAAATATTTGTAATTTATTAGTTTGATAGTCTTAAAATGAGCAACAACTTGTTCAGAAGTTTATATCCAGCTTCGTCATTTGGGCAACAACAACTATTTATAAAATTACATGAATGCTCAGTCAGTTGACTCCGATCATCAGCGGTCAGTAAAAATTCAATACCGACGTCATCACTGCCCTACTTTTTTAGTTCAACGGCAGCGATCAAACTCTGCTGATTTTATCCCCTGACAACACGCAGCCGGGGCGCACGACTTTAGCGTTAACTCCCCGCAGGTTTATCCGTTTGCCCTGATCAGAATTAACAAACATCACTGCGTCGCGGCCAAACCGATCAGAAAATTTGCGGCAACCCAAGTGCGGCTCGGCGGTTACCTCAATTTCAGCAGTGCCGATCGTTAGCCTTGTCCCGGGCGGCAGGTTTTCTCTGCTTAAATCCATATCCACAAAAAACTGATCACCTGCCAGAGGCCACTGCGTCTGATCACCCGCAATCGCCTTGATCGCCCGCAGATTCATCAGCGTTAACTGCGTATCAATATTGGCGGGCTTATCCGGCGCACGCCATTGACCACGCTGTTTCCAGTTATCACCCACCAATCCGTCGCTGATCGTCAACTCACAGCGATCTAACATTTTTCTGTCGTCGGCACGTGGGCGGCAGACAATCATGGCAACGCGTCCTGAGGATTTGGGTGATGCCAGAATGTCTGGCAAACAGGCTTCCAATTCAGCCAAAGTCTTGTACTGGTTTATACCATCGAGTGTTGGCTGCTTTTTCATTACACCATCCATATCGCTGTGGCCTGCCTGTGCGGTTTATATCAGAGCTGAGGTGCGCTAAGGCCTTGCACGCCCACCAGCCCCAGCGTTAACAAAAATGCCAGTTGCGGCCCGAGGTGCGCGTTGGTCGGGTCGAACCATTCCTCGGTTGAGTGCGCGCCGCCGCCCGAACCACCGCCTCCGATAGTGATCGCGGGGATACCCAGCGACATGGGCATATTGGAATCGGTACTGGAGGTTTGCATGCCTTGCACGGGCGAACCGACGGCAGCAAACGCCAGCGCGGCCACTTGCACCAGCTCGTGATCGGGCGGCGTGGTTCCGGTGGGCCTGTCTCCGATCAGCCGGAAGTTCACGGTGATCTGGCCTTTCTCTGTGCCGCCATCGGCATTCCAGCGCGCATTTTCTTCATCAACCGCCAGCTGTACAACGTCACGGACACGGGCTTCGAGCCTAGCCAGTTCAGTGGCATCGTTGGAGCGCATATCCAACTCAAACATCGCATCCTGCGCAATGGAATTGACTGACGTGCCACCACTGACGGTGCCCACGGTAAAGGTGGTTCTTGGCTGCTCGGGCACCTGCAGGTCACCGATCTTGGCGATTGCCCGTCCCAACGCATGCGTTGCACTGACCAGGCCAAAAGCGCTGAAGGAATGTCCGCCGGGGCCGGTAAACTCAACCGCGAAGCGGCGACTGCCGGTACCACCGTTCGTAATACGGGTAACACCCGAACCGTCGATGGATACAAAACCGTCTATCTGCGGGAAATCACGGAATAACGCTTTAACACCGCGCAAGTCACCAGGCCCTTCCTCACCGACATTTCCCACAAACATGATGTCACCAACGGTTTCCATACCACTGGCATTGATTGCACTGATCAGCGTCAGCAACGCCGTCAGGCCGCGACCATCGTCACTGATGCCCGGTGCGTAATAGCGTCCGTCCCGAACCTCCACGCTGACATCGGTATCCAGGGGAAACACCGTATCCAGGTGCGCGGCAATCACAAACAAGGGGCCGTCACCACTGCCTCGGCGAATACCAATCACATTGCCTTCGGTATCGATGTAGGCATCGGGTAATCCGCGGCTGTGCATTTGCTGCAGGTAATACTCGGCGCGGCGTTGCTCCTGAAACGGCGGAGCCGGAATCTCGGTCAGGCGCACCTGTTCTGCCAGCGTCTCAGGCTCATTGGTCTCAATGTCAGCCAGCGCGCTCTGCACCCGCGGGTCGGCCAGAAGCAGACTGAACTGTTCATTGACAGATTCCGTGACGGTTACCGGACCCGACGAGGACTGACCCATGGCGACAGCACTCACCAACATCCAGGCGCTTATGCCCAACAGGGGCGCTAACATTCGTTTGATGACAAAGGGCATATGGCTGACTCCGGGAATTGAATGTGCTTGAACTTGCGCAAGCCTACCGGATTCCTATCCGAAATTCATGCGCAAAAGCCCACGATCAGACGGCTTTCCCGTGCCAGAACACATCACGCTATGCCGTATCAATTGCACCGACCCGCTGAATAGCTTTAAATACCGGCTCCGCAATCCCGGACAGTTCAATAAAGCCTTATGAGGAGCAATAACATGAGAACCAAACTAGCAATGTTTACCGGATTTATCGCCGCTTTGAGCCTGTCAGCAGCGCTGTTTGCGCAACAAACTGCCGCTCCCGAAGGCGCGCAGGTCTACATCGTATCCCCTGCCAACGGTGAGACCGTTAGCCAGACGTTTACCGTGGTGTTTGGCTTAAGTGGCATGGGCGTCGCTCCAGCGGGCGTTCCGATGCCCAATACCGGACACCATCACTTACTGATTAATGCAGATCCGTTGCCCGATCTGACCCAGGCATTGGGCGCTGATGTCATGCACTTTGGTCTTGGCCAGACGCAAACCACACTGACCCTGGAACCGGGTACTCATACGCTGCAACTGGTGTTGGGCGACCATATGCATGTGCCGCACAACCCGCTGGTGATGTCCGAGAAGATTACCGTTACCGTCAGATAAGCATCCGCTGGACTTCAGCTGGACTTCAGCTGTACTTCAGCTGTACTTCAGCTGTACTTCAGCTGGAATTCAGACGTGTCGGGCTGATGCTGATCAGCCCGGCGCATCAAGCCGACATCGCACGCCCTACAAGCTCCAGATCATCCTGACCGATGGCGGCCACCGCAACAAAGCACGGGTTTAACAGGCTGTCTCTGGTGTTGTATACAAGCGGGCTAAGATCCACCTGCAGGACATCACCACCCGCGCCGCGCAGCACAGCATGAGCGGCGGCAGTGTCCCACTCCGAGGTGGGTGACAGCCGCGGATACATATCGGCGCGCCCTTCCGCGATCACACAAAACTTTAATGAGCTGCCCATGTTGAGCATCTCGACACTGGGATAGCGCTCTTTGATGACGGCCATACACCTGTCGAGCGCCTCAGCGCCGTGACGTCGGCTGGCAACAACACGCAAGGCGACGCCTGAAGCAGCATCGTCCGCGCTCATCGGACTCACGTGAATGGCTTGCCAGGCTTGGCCGGGCTCGCACCTCCAAGCCATGCGAACAGTCTCACACAAGCCCAGATAGCTGATGCCCGAAACCGGCACATGCACAACGCCAAGCACGGGTTTGCCATCACTGATGAGCGCAATATTGACGGTAAACTCGCCGTTGCGGGTAATGAACTCCTTGGTACCATCGAGTGGATCCACCAGCCAGTACTGTGTCCAACCTTGTCTGATGGCAAAGGGCACGTGCGCTGATTCTTCAGACAAAACCGGTATATCCGGAGTCAGTTTGGTCAGCGCCGCGAGAATCACTTCATGCGCCTGCAGATCGGCCTCTGTCAGCGGTGACTGGTCGGGTTTGTTGCTGACGTCAACTGAGCCGGGGCGCAGGTACACCGCCATAATCCTGTCGGCAGCCTCAACCGCAATGTTGTTGATTGTTTGCAGCAATTCGCGCGTCAGGAGCATAATGGTTCTCGATTTATTGTCTGTCACGGATTCTACCTGATGCTGGATTGGTCTGACATCGACACTGTGTTGTTCGACATGGACGGCACCTTGCTTGATTTACATTTTGACAATTACTTCTGGGAAACTCTGGTGCCCACGCGCTGGGGAGAGCGCATTGGCCTGACACCCGAACAAGCGTGGCTGGAACTCGGTCAGCAATACCGCTCTGTGCACGGTCAGCTGAACTGGTACTGCATCGACTACTGGACACAAAAACTTGGGCTTGATATTCAGCAGCTTAAAGAACAGATGCGCCACAAGATCGCCATTCGCCCGAATGTTCATGCCTTGCTTGAGGGGTTAGCTGCACACAACAAAAAACTGTTCCTGGTCACCAATGCCCATCCGGGCAGCCTGCGCCTGAAAATGCAACACACAGGATTGCATCAGCACTTTGACCATATCGTCAGCTCACATACGCTGGGCCTGGCCAAAGAAAATCATGGATTCTGGCAACGACTACAAACTCAGCATCACTTTGAACCGCAGCGCTCTGCGTTGTTTGACGACAACCTGCACGTCTTGCGTCAGGCGCGCGCAGAGGGAATCAAACACCTGTTTGCCATACGCCAGCCAGATAGTCAGCGCCCCCCCTTGTATTCCGATGAATTTGTCCATATTGAAGACTTTGCAGACATACTTCCGCAATCAACGGCATGTACTCTTCAGAGATAAACCGCAGTGACAAGCAACGACAACAACAGCGACAACAGCTCACCCGGCAAGGTACGGCTCGACAAATGGCTTTGGGCCGCGCGCCTGTTTAAAACCCGCGCGCTCGCCAAAGAAGCGATTGAAGGCGGCAAGATCAGCATTGATGGACATAAACCCAAACCCGGCAAGGAAATCGCGGCAGGAACAGTCCTCAGCGTGCGACAAGGTTGGGACGAAAAAACTTTATTGGTAATTGCGTTGTCTGAACAAAGACGCAGCGCTTCCGAGGCGCAATTACTGTATTCGGAATCCGAAGACAGCCGTGTCAAACGTGAGGCACTGGCAGAGCAACGCAAGTTTCAGGCAGCAGGCCTGTTTGCACACGACAAACCCGACAAAAAAGAACGCCGTCAGCGCCAGGCGATGAAGGCCCGTTATGAGTAGTGGGCATGCCGCGGGTTGGTATGCACTCCGGCGGTTGTTTGGCATAATGCCGGCACTTTTAAAGACGAAGTCAAAAACTACTGAGTGAATTCCACTGAAGCGAATTCATCAAAATCATACCGCCGGAAGCTTGATTCAGTATTGAGCAACGCCGGTTAACAGGACGCAGGGCATGACACATCAGGGCAATCATTCAAATACCCGCACCATTTACCGCAATCTTTCCCCAAGTCAGTTAATCGAGATGGCCTTGCAGCGTCAGGAAGGACATCTGGCAGATAACGGTGCGTTGGTCGTTGAGACTGGCAAGCGCACAGGACGCAGCCCAAAAGATCGTTTTATCGTCAAAGAGCCCGGCACCGAACAGCAGATTGACTGGGGCGTTGTTAACCAGCCGTTTGATGCGGATAAATTCGATGCGCTGTGGGCGCGAGTTAACGACTTTCTCAGCGATAAAGATTTGTTTGTGGCAGATCTGCATGTCGGCGCCGACCCTGATCACTACATCCCGGTGCAGGTAAACGCTCAATATGTGTGGCACTGCCTGTTTGGTACCACACTGTTTATCAAAGCCCATGACAACTACAACCCCAAAAACAAGGCACAGTGGCAAATACTCAGCGCACCTGATTTTGTGTGCGATCCTGCGCGCGATGGCACCCACAGCGAGGTGGCCGTCATTCTGAATTTTGCGCAGCGCAAAGTGCTACTGGCCGGCGCGCGTTATGCGGGCGAAATGAAAAAGTCTATGTTCTCGGTACAGAATTTCCTGTTACCGGAGCACGATGTGCTGCCCATGCACTGCTCTGCCAACGTCGGTGAGTCCGGTGATGTGTGTTTGTTTTTCGGGCTCTCGGGCACTGGCAAAACCACGCTCTCTGCAGATGAAGAACGTTTTCTGATTGGAGATGACGAACATGGCTGGGGCAAAGGCTCGGTCTTTAATCTGGAAGGCGGCTGTTACGCCAAATGCATCAATCTGAGCCAGAAAAATGAACCTGTCATCTGGGATGCTATCAAGTTTGGAGCGGTTATCGAAAACGTGACCATCGACGAGCAAACCCGCTCTGCAGATTATGCCGATACGCACTTAACCGAAAATTCTCGCGCCTGTTATCCACTGACACATATCCGACAACGTGCAGAAGCAAACCGCGCCGGCGAGCCAAAATCCATTGTATTCCTGACCTGTGACCTGACCGGCGTACTGCCACCGGTCTCCATACTGTCACCCGAGGCGGCCGCTTATCACTTTCTCAGCGGCTACACAGCTCTGGTAGGCTCAACTGAAGTTGGCGCGGGTGACGGCATTAAATCCACGTTCTCCGTGTGTTTTGGTGCACCATTTTTCCCGCGGCCTGCCGGTGTTTATGCTGATTTGCTCATCAAACGCATCGCTGAATTTGACAGCCAGGTGTACCTGGTAAACACCGGCTGGACCGGTGGCCCGCATGGCATCGGCAAGCGCTTCAGTATTCCGGCAACACGCGCCGTGCTTCATGCCATTCAAAGTGGTGCGCTGCGTGATGGACCAACACAACATCTGGACGGTATCAATCTGACAATTCCAACCTCTGTTTCCGGTGTTGACAGCGCCTTGCTAAACCCGCGTAACACCTGGTCTGATCCGGCCAAATATGACGCCAAAGCCGCAGATCTGATCAACCAGTTCTGTACAAATTTCAAACGCTTTAAGGTGTCTGAGGCCATTGTGGCCGCAGGTCCGCAACTCAGTTAGGGTCGACTTATCTTGCCAACACATGGACAGGGCGGCAGCATGGCCGCCAACACAACGGCAGTAACCTTCACCAGCGCGCTGGACAGATTTGATCTGCCGGTGTTCCAGCCCGAGTGGGCGAATATACGGCGCGGCATTGAAAAAGAAAGTCTGCGGGTAAGCCCGCAAGGCAGGCTGGCGCAGACTGAGCATCCGTTTGCGATGGGTTCTGCGCTGACGCACCCTTACATCACCACCGACTACTCGGAAGCGCTGATCGAACTGATCACGCCGGTGACGCAATCGGCAGATGAGTGCATTGCATTCTTGACGGACATCCACAAGTTCACCTACGACAATCTGCCAGCGGGTGAACGCCTATGGGTGTCGAGCATGCCGTGTTTGCTCGAAGGCGAAGAACAAATTCCGCTGGCGCGGTACGGCAGCTCGAATACCGGCAAGTTAAAGACGCTGTATCGTGAAGGCCTTGGGCATCGTTATAGCCGCAAGATGCAGACAATTGCGGGCATTCATTACAACTTCTCCATGCCGGAATCTTTCTGGCAGGACTACCGAGCTGTACTGGGCTCAACAGAGCCTTTGCAGGACTTTCAGACCCGTCATTATTTGCGCCTGATCCGCAATTACCATCGCTACTCGTGGATGCTGGTCTACCTGTTTGGTGCCTCGCCGGCAGTGTGCAGTTGTTTCACGGCAGGACGTGAGCATGACCTTGAGACACTTGACCAGTTTACGCTTTACAAACCCTATGCCACCTGTCTGCGCATGGGTGACCTCGGTTACAGAAGCGATGCCCAGCGTGCGATTTACGTGTGCTACAACGATATCAACAACTATATCGACAGCCTTTACTCGGCATTGTCGACCTCTTACCCGGCCTACGAAAATATCGGCCTGGAGAAAGACGGCAGGAAACTGCAGATCAATACCAACCTGCTGCAACTGGAGAATGAGTTCTACGCGACTATTCGCCCAAAACGTGTTGGCGCAGGCAAGCGACCGCTGCAACTGCTTAAAGAGCAGGGCATTCAGTATGTAGAAGTGCGGGCGCTGGATCTGAATCCGTTTTTGCCGGTCGGCATCGACAGCGAACAGATACACTTTCTCGATGCGTTTCTGCTTTACTGCCTGCTTGCTGACAGCCCCTGGTGTGAGCAGTCAGAGTCCTTTGAAAGCGAGCAGAATCTATCGTTAACCGTTAACCGTGGGCGAGAGCCTGGGTTAATGTTGAACCGTCACGGTCAACCCATCAGTCTGAAACAATGGGCAACCGAGCTGTTGCGCGAGATGCACTATACGGCCGCCATTCTTGATCACTCACACAGCAGCAAGCGCTTCAGCGCTGCTGTCAGTGCACAAGCGCTCAAGGCCGATAACCCGGACCTGACACCTTCCGCCCACATTCTGCGACTGATGCGCGAGAACAGCATGCCGTTCTGCAAGTTTGGCATGCAGGCGTCTGAAAAAACGCTGCAGCACTTCGCACACAGCACCATGGCGGCCGATGTGCAGGCTCACTTTAAGGCAGCCAGCACACAGTCGTTGGCCGCGCAGGCACACATCGAAACTCAGGACACCTTGAGCTTTGATGAATACCTTGCGCAGTGGAACAATTACAAGCTTTAGCGGCGGAAGCCCTGGTAAAGACACAGCGCAAACAAACCAATAAAGCCCATCAACGACAACTCGGGGATGGAGAAAATGCCCATAAAACGCCAACTGACTTCCGCACAATTTCCGTCACCTTTCAGTAGAAAACTCAAGGTATCCATCATCGGAAAATTGTTGAGAACGTAGTTGAAACCAGGGCCACAGGCCGGCACCTGATCTTCTGGCAGGTAGGTCAGCCA
This sequence comes from Rhodoferax sp. OV413, assembly GCA_943330915.2. GTDB lineage: Bacteria > Pseudomonadota > Gammaproteobacteria > Pseudomonadales > Pseudohongiellaceae > Pseudohongiella. The sequence continues at coordinate 18,314 of CALQJO020000014.1, forward strand.
GATCTGGCGGATGGCAAAATAGCTGCCGGTGACACACATGGCTGCAGCGCCCAGCCCGTAATTTCGTCTGCCGATCTGGCCGGGATTATGAATGGCTGCTGCCAGACACACCAAACCAGCGAGTACAACAAACACGCGCTGGGTGATACACAGTCCGCAGGGTTGCAACAACATGACGTGCTCCATGTAGAGCGCCATACCGATGATCAGCACGCTGGCGATAAATATCAGCAAGTTCAGTAAGCGTGAGCCGGGCATCATGTCCAAAAGTCGTGCAATCATTGTGTTGAGTCCTGTTGAGTTCTGTTGCCGGCGCTAACGCCCCCTGACCAGTGCTGCATCTCTGTCCCGCTTGACTGCTGGAAAATGCGCAACTCGAATTCTGGCAGTATAGGCAGCAGATGGTCAAAAATATCTGACTGAATACCCTCAAAAGCTAAGGGGCTTGTTATCTTTTTGTGTATGCCCGGCCGCTGGCTGCTCCGAGTGTTTGTCGCCCAGCGCTGATCACAGGCGCCAGCGGAAAAACTTCTCCGCCCACGGCAACAGATGTTTTGGCACGCGCGCATTTCGCCAGGCATTGGCAGCAAAACGATTTGCCTCCAGCATAGTTGGGTAGATGTGCGTGGTGCCGCCAATTTTCTTTAAGCCCAGATTATGCGTCATCGCAAACACAAAGCTGCCAATCAGTTCGCCAGCTTGCGGGCCCACCATGGTGACACCCAGAATTTTGTCAGAGCCCGGCACTGTCAGAATTTTGATAAATCCGTAAGCATGCCCCTCTGCCAGAGCCCGATCCAGCCGATCCAGTTTGAAGTGCGTGAGCTCGTATTTGATGTCCTGTTCTCTGGCTTCCTGCTCATTTATGCCAACCCGCGCCACCTCCGGATCAGTAAAGGTTGCCCGCGGCACGACCCGATAACTGGCGCGAAATGTTTTTAATCCGCCCGCCAGCGCGTTCAGCGTCGCGTACCAGGCCTGAAAAGATGCCATATGGGTAAACTGATAAGGACCCGCGACATCACCGCAGGCAAAGATACTGGGATACACCGTTTGTAAGGCATCATTAACTAAAATCGAGCCTTGCGGTGTCAGTGGCATGTTCAGGCCTTCCAAACCAAATCCTTCAACATTGGCTTTGCGTCCCAGCGCCACCAGCACTTTGTCAAAGCGGATCTGCTGTTCGCGTCCATCCGCGCCCTTGCTCAGCAGATAGTCACCTTCGGCGTCCGACCCGAACTGTTGCATTTGATGTCCCAGCAACAGTGTGATGCCCTGTTGACGGAAGGTAGCCTCTATGAGGGTCGTGGCTTCAATATCTTCGCGCGCCATCAAGCGATCCGCCCGGTCCAGCATGGTCACGGTAGATCCAAGGCGTGCAAAACTTTGTGCCAGTTCGCATCCTATGGGGCCACCACCCAGCACCAGCAGACGTCTGGGCAATTCACGAATTTCCCAGACATTGTCGGAATGCAGGTAGTTGATTGCCGATAGTCCAGGTGTGTCAGGGATAAAGGGTCGCGCCCCGGTTGCCACAATAATGGCGCGGGTAGCAATTACGCGGCCATCCACTTCAACTTCCCAGGGAGAGCGAATAAAAGCCTCGCCTTGCACACACTCAACGCCCAATCCCGTAAAGCGCTCAACGGAATCATGCGGCTCTATGGTTTTAATGACGCCCTGCACACGCTCCATGACGGCCGCAAAATCGACCGACCCGCTGGCATTGCGGATGCCAAATGCATCTGCCTGACGAATGGTCTCTGCCACCTTGGCGCTGCTGATCAGGGTTTTGCTGGGCACACATCCGGTGTTTAAACAGTCGCCACCCATTTTGTGTTTTTCAATCAGAATGACTTTGGCCTTGGCTCCTGCCGCAATAATCGAGGCCACCAGACCGCCGGAACCGGCGCCAATAACCACCAGATTGGCATCAAAACGCTTCGGGCGCTGGTACATTTTAGTCAGCCGCCTGGTCTTGATCACGCCGATTAACAGCTTGCCGGCCCACGGCAACAGCGCCAGCAATACAAACGACAGGATCAGCGATCCACTGAGCAAACCCGACAAAGAACTTAACTGCCCCAACTCTGCACCTGCGTTTACATAGACGGCCGTACCCAGCAGCATGCCGGTCTGGCTGACCCAGAAAAACGTCAGGGTCTTGAGCGGTGTCAGACCCATCACCAGGTTGATCAGGAAAAACGGGAACACCGGAATCATGCGCAGGGTAAACAGATAAAACGCGCCGTCGCGCTCGATACCGGCATTAACGGTCTTTAAGGAGCTGCCAAATTTGTTCTGCACATAATCACGCAGCAACAGCCGCGACGCCAGAAACGCCAGCGTGGCACCCAGCGAACTGGCAAAGGAAACCAACAACAAACCCCAGCCCAGGCCAAAAATTGCGCCCCCCAGCAGCGTCATGATTGCTGCACCGGGAATGGACAGCGCTGTCACACTCACGTAGGCAGCAAAAAACAAACCGGCACTAAGCGCAAAATTGTCACGGCTATACTCACGCAAGGTGTCGAGCTGTGATTGTGCGTAGGCCAGTGTCAGGTACTGCCCGAGGTCCAGCGTGATGTATAACCCTACAACCACTGCCAACACCGCAAGCAACCCAATTCTGGCTTTATTCATGATTTCCGATTCTCATATTTGTTCTGCGGCTTACGCCGAAGGCCAGCAACTGGCTTGATTCTATCAACAGAAACGCTGTGTTATAGTTTTTGCCCATTTCCAGCGAGAGGTTTTAAAGTGGCTGATCATACCCCACGCGCGCCCGGTTCGCGCCAGTTTCCGTTGACCCGTCTGCGCCGCATGAGAAAGGACGAGTTCAGCCGCCGCCTGATGCGTGAAACCCGGCTGAGCACAGATGATCTTATTTATCCGATGTTTATTGTTGAAGGCACTCATCAGCGGCAGGAAATTGTGTCCATGCCGGACATCTTCCGGCTCAGTATTGACGAGCTGCTCAATGAGGCAAAGGAGTTGGTAGAGCTTGGAATTCCTGCTATCGCCTTATTTCCCTCCCCGCATCAGGAAACCAAAACCCTGGATGGCCGCGAAGCATGGAATCCGGACGGGCTGGTGCAGCGTGCTGTGCGCCAGCTCAAGGCCAGCTTCCCGGAACTGGGCGTCATTACCGATGTGGCACTGGACCCCTACACCACGCATGGTCAGGACGGCATTATTGATGACAGCGGTTACGTCCTCAACGACGAAACCGTGACTGCGCTGGTCAAACAGGCGTTGTCCCACGCCGAAGCCGGCTCCGACATTGTTGCACCATCAGACATGATGGATGGCCGTATTGGCGCCATTCGCGAAGCACTGGAAAAACACGGTTATATCCATACCCGCATCATGGCTTACTCCGCAAAGTATGCCTCCAGCTACTACGGCCCGTTCCGTGATGCTGTGGGCTCCTCCGGCAACTTGGGCAAGGGCAACAAGTACAACTATCAGATGGATGTCTGCAATTCAGACGAAGCCATTCACGAGGTCGCCATGGATTTGTCAGAAGGCGCCGACATGGTGATGGTAAAACCCGGTATGCCCTACCTCGATATTGTCCGCCGCGTCAAAGATGAGCTTGGCGCGCCCACCATGGTCTATCAGGTGAGCGGTGAATACGCCATGCATATGGCTGCCGCGCGCAATGGCTGGCTGAATGAGAACGCGGTATTGATGGAGTCGCTGATCTGCATCAAGCGCGCTGGGGCCGACGCGATTCTGACGTATTTCGCTAAAAAGGCTGCGCGGCTGCTGAGAGATACTTAACCCTCTGGCTGAGCGGTATGTCAGGCGGGCGACCGGGAAGCAAAGAAGCACTTGAAACCTGCTTTTTTGCCCTTATGATAACCCTTAAGGACAATTCCCCAACAACCAGCCGTCATTAAGCCGATTCAGCTTCCCGCCTGTCGCTTACCCTGACATCACATTTAAGGAATGTTGTTATGAGCGACAAAATAGTGCACATCACTGATGCAAGTTTTGAACAGGACGTTATCAAGTCCGACACGCCGGTTATGGTCGACTTCTGGGCTGAATGGTGCGGCCCGTGCAAAATGATCGCGCCGGTACTTGATGAACTCGCGAACGACTACGCCGGACGACTGAAGATCTGCAAGCTGAATGTGGATTCAAATACCCAGACAGCACCCAAATTCGGCATCCGTGGCATACCCACGCTGATCATCTTCAAAAATGGCGAGGTGGCCGGAACCAAAGTTGGCGCACTGTCCAAGTCTCAGTTGGCAGCGTTTATTGACAGCATGATTTAAAGCGTCTTTCTGACGGAAGTTTTCCCCGGAATTCAGCGCGTGCCCCCGGAATGTAGTGATTCGGGGGTCACACAAAGACACAAATTTTTGTAGACAGTGGGACACTGAGCAATTATATTCAGCCCAATCCCCGTAAAACGGCGCGGATTCCAGTCTCATACCCGACTGACTTTATCCAAAAATCTAAATCTTTTTAAACCGATCGGCACCTCAGCCTGCATCAACAACATCATTGTTATTTCTGGCCTTCGCTGCGTTGCCTGATACAGATTTCCTGTACCCAAACTTTGACTATACTCCAGCCTATGAATTTAACTGATCTGAAAAAGCAACCCATTCCTCAACTGCTTGAAAGAGCACAGGAAATGGGGCTTGAAAACCTCTCCCGCACCCGCAAGCAAGACATCATTTTTGCCATCCTGAAAAAACACGCTAAAAACGGTGAGGACATCAGTGGTGACGGGGTTCTGGAAATTCTGCAGGATGGATTCGGCTTCCTGAGATCATCTGATTCATCATACCTGGCAGGCCCCGATGACATTTATGTATCTCCCAGTCAGATTCGCAGATTCAACCTGCGGACGGGCGACACGATTTCCGGCAAAATTCGCCCCCCAAAAGAAGGTGAGCGTTATTTTGCCCTGCTGAAGATCTCCGAAGTTAACTTTGCAAAACCCGAAAACTCCAAACAAAAAATCCTCTTCGAAAACCTGACCCCACTGTTCCCGACTGAGCGCCTGCGCCTCGAACTGGGTAACGGCAGCACCGAAGACCTCAGCGCCCGCATCATCGACCTGACAGCGCCCATCGGTAAAGGCCAGCGTGGGTTGATTGTATCGCCACCCAAAGCCGGTAAAACCCTGTTGCTGCAGAACATCGCGCAATCGATCACCCGCAATAATCCTGAATGTCGCCTGATTGTGTTGCTGATTGATGAACGTCCCGAAGAAGTGACCGACATGCAGCGCTCAGTTCGCGGTGAGGTTGTAGCCAGTACCTTTGATGAACCGCCAGCCCGTCACGTGCAAGTCGCCGAGATGGTTATTGAGAAGGCCAAGCGCCTTGTCGAACACAAAGAAGACGTGGTTATTCTGCTCGACTCGATTACACGTCTGGCACGCGCCTACAACACCATTGTGCCGTCATCCGGCAAAGTGTTGACCGGCGGTGTGGATGCTCATGCGCTTGAACGTCCCAAGCGTTTTTTTGGTGCGGCACGGAATCTGGAAGAAGGCGGCAGTCTGACGATTATTGCCACCGCGCTGGTTGAAACCGGCTCAAAAATGGACGAAGTGATCTACGAGGAATTCAAAGGCACGGGCAACATGGAAATCCATCTTGACCGCAAAATTGCCGAGAAACGAATTTATCCGGCCATGAACGTCCGCCGATCCGGCACCCGCCGCGAAGAACTGCTGACTGGCGAAGAAGAACTGCAGCGTATGTGGATTCTGCGCAAAATTCTGGCGACCATGGAAGATGTCCAGGCGGCAGAGTTTATTCTCGACAAACTCAAAGATAGCAAGACCAACGAGGACTTCTTCAACGCCATGAAGAGAAAGTAGTAGAAGCTACCTCGGAAGCAAATACTTCGTTGAAAACGGCCGGCCGATGCTCATTTACGATTTGTAAACTGCGCTCGTCCGGCCGTTTTCGTCTCGTCTTTGCGTCCTCTCTAACGCTTTTGTAGTGTGGTGGAGAGTGCGTCAAAGAAGTGCAGCGAAATACTTTTATTAATCCTGAGACATAACATCTTATTTTATTTTAAAAGCGTACAACAAACGGCCTGGCACACACGTTTGACTGCGCTGAAAAAATCCAACAGTGATTGACGATTGCCGTTCTGTAAATAATGAGGAAACCCGCTGATGTCATTTAAAGATCTTCGTGAATTTATTGCGCTGCTGGAAGCGGAGGGCGAGTTAAAACGCATCACGGTACCCGTAGATCCCAATCTGGAAATCACCGAGATTTGTGACCGTACACTGCGAGCGGGTGGCCCGGCATTGCTGTTTGAAAATCCCATTGGCTCCAAGGTACCGTTGCTGGGCAATCTGTTTGGCAACACACGGCGCATTGCGCTGGCGATGGGGCAACAAGATGTGCAGGGGCTGCGTGACGTCGGCAAACTGATGGCGTTTCTGAAAGAGCCAACACCGCCCAAAGGCTGGCGCGATCTTTGGGAAAATCTACCGACCTGGAAACAAGTGCTGAATATTGCACCGACTGTGCGCAAATCCGCGCCATGCCAGGATGTGGTGATAAATGAACAAGACGTGGATCTCTCCTTTCTGCCCATACAAACCTGCTGGCCGGGTGATGCCGGTCCTTTGGTGACATGGCCGCTGGTGATCACACGCGGACCCGAAAAAGACCGCCAGAATTTGGGCATTTATCGGATGCAAGTGATTGGCAAAAACCGGCTGATCATGCGTTGGTTATCCCATCGTGGTGGCGCGCTGGATTTCAGAGACTGGCAACTCAAGCACCCGGGTGAGCCATTCCCGGTGTCCATTGCAATTGGTGCTGATCCAGCAACTATTCTGGCCACCGTGACACCGATTCCGGACACCTTGTCCGAATATGCATTTGCCGGCTTGCTGCGGGGCAGTAAAACCGAGGTGATTCAGTGCCTGACCAATAATCTGCAGGTGCCTGCCAGTGCAGAAATTGTCCTGGAAGGGGTGATTGAAGCAAATGATATGGCAGACGAAGGCCCGTTTGGCGACCACACCGGCTATTACAATGAGGTGGATAAATTCCCGGTTTTTACGGTTAAAAAAATCACCCATCGTAAAGATCCGATTTATCACAGCACGTACACAGGCCGGCCACCGGATGAGCCTGCGATGCTGGGCGTCGCGCTGAACGAAGTATTTGTGCCTTTGCTGCAAAAGCAGTATCCGGAAATCATTGATTTTTATCTGCCACCGGAAGGTTGTTCTTACCGTCTGGCGATTGTCAGCATCCGCAAACAATACCCAGGCCATGCCAAGCGGGTGATGATGGGGGTGTGGTCATTTCTGCGGCAGTTTATGTATACCAAGTTTGTGATTGTGACCGATGATGATGTGAATATCCGTGACTGGAATGATGTGATCTGGGCAATGACCACGCGTATGGATCCTGCGCGGGATACGGTCCTGATTGAGAACACACCAATTGATTATCTTGATTTTGCATCACCGGTTTCGGGTCTGGGGTCCAAGATCGGCATGGATGCAACAAACAAGTGGCCGGGTGAAACAACACGTGAGTGGGGCACACCAATTGTGATGGATGCTGCGGTGAAAAAGCGTGTTGATGAACTCTGGGGTCAGCTTGGTCTGTAAGATTTTGGATCGTTAGTGGTAGCCGGGCGGCCCTGCAAGGTGGTGCGCTTGCCGTGTGAGTAACTCAGATCACTTTGTTGCAGTGGTTTGTTTGTCCGCTTTACGGAAAAATCTTGCCGGATTCAGCCAAGCCAACAGCAGGTAGGTCAGCCGGAGCACTATGGTGGCCACAACGAGCAGTACCAACAGCGCAAACACGCTGGTTTCGAAAGTCCAGTTGCCGTAGGCAATCAGAACATATCCGGGATCATTGGCCAGTTGAAGCGCCAGAAACAAACCGGCGCCCATGGCCAGCAGGCTGAGTATTAGAATTTTTTTCACTCGACGATCTCCTCAACCGCCGGTGCTGACACTGGTGGTACTGAACTGATATCGGGAGCAGCTCCTTGCAGCTGCTCAATCAGCGCTCTGGTCGCCGACAGATCCGGAAGATCGATTTGCACACTTTGTACCGAGAGGGCCTGCACATTGTCATGCAACTGCACCGCGACTTCACTCTCCTGCATAAAGTAACGCTGCAGCACCGAGGCTACCTGTTGTAACGCATCCTCAAACAACTGCTGATCGGCCTGAATCACCGCAAATCTGGCCTGATCCAATAGCAGCCGCATTTGCAGTTTGATCAGGCTCTCCTGATCGGACGCCAGAAACTCCAGCGGATTATGCTCGTTCTGGCGCCATACAAAAATACTACGCAACAAATCCATCACGGCAACCGTCCAGTGTTGCCCTGTCTCTGCAGCGGCCGCCTGATCGCGTGTTGTCCTCAGTCCTTGTTCGTATGAAGCCTGGCGGGTGCCGGTTACCGAGACTGTTTCCATTGCCGCAGCGAGCTCAGTGACACGCTGCGCCAGCGCCAGTCGATCCGGAAACTGCAATGACTCCAGTGCAGCAATATCCTGCTGCAGGCTTTGCAGCGCAGTTTGCGCAAGAGGGTCAAGCTGATCGCGCAGCAGTACCAGCACCGATCGCAATAATTGCAGTGCCGCCTGAGGATTAAATTCAAGCGTCAGCTTGTGTTCTGCAAGGCGCATCAGATAAGCCGCTTCTGCGTTGATCCAGCGTGTATCGCGTTGCTGCAAACCAGCCACCTGGCGCTGCAATGCAGTAACCAGTACCTGGGTATCCTGCAATTGCCTTTCCAGTCGCTGCTGCAAACCCAGCAACCGCTGCTCATCCTGTTGCTCCATAACCTGCAACTCAGACATGGCCTGCTGCAGCGCGCCCGAACTATCCTGCAGCAAAGCAACCTGTGCCTGTAACTCGTTCTGCATGTCAGCACGTGCTGCAGTCAAGGCCGCATTCAGCTGCTGGTTACTCTCCTGCAAGGACAATAATGATGCTGACTGGCTGACGCTGAATCGTGTCTGCTGCCAATAAAAGGCGCCAAGTGCGCCACACAAGACAATGACCAGCAACCACAGAACAACCGGGCGCGATGCGCCTGCTGATGCCGCCTGGCGTGTTTGCGTAAACGCATCATGTGTGGGGCTGGACAAAGTTTCACCGCGGTTAGCTGTTTGCTCGCCTGAATTGTCGTATTCACTTTTCAATGCTGTCTACTCCGTCACCAATGCATCTGTCATCCAACGCTGACATCTGACCAGTCACATGGTTAATTCATGTTTGGCTTAATCGTCGGGGCGATAGCCCGCAAGCTGCGGATAACTGACATTTCATCAGCACCACCCGCGTTTATCACTATTGTCAGCCCGGCATCAAGCGCCTGTTGACGCACGCGTTCAGAAGGCACTATCAACGCGATATTGTCCAGTTGTGAAACATCCTGATGCAACGAGTGCAATAACACCTCAAGAATCTGTGCACTGCTGACGACAACAACATTAATACGTTGATCGCGGATCAGGTCGCCCACAAAGTCCCGCGAATAATCCGGTGTGTGCCGGTGGTACAGTTCCAGATAGTCAACTGTGGCACCGCGGGCGCGCAGAGTTTCGGCCAATAATTCGCGCCCTCCCACGCCTCTGAACAAGGCAATTTTTTTTCCATCGACTTGTTTTAATCCCGTTAGTGCCAGCAGATCTTCACTGGTGACACCCCTGTCAGACATAACAACCGGCCAGTCAAAGTTCCTCAGCACCTGTGCAGTGCCAGGCCCTACAGCGTACGCGCTTAATCCTTCTGGTAACTGTGGCCAAAAACGATCTATCCACTGCATGCCGATTTTTGCGGCATTGGTACTGATAAAAATGGCCGCGTAATAATGATCAAGATTCAGAATACAGGCTTTGATACGCTCACAAACGTCAGGGGCGGTGACGGGCTCAATCTCGATCAGTGGTAACTCGCAGGCATGGCCGCCCAGCGCATGAATCGCTGCCACCAGTGCTGCTGACTGAGCCACGGGTCGCGTCAACAAGACGTTGATATCGGACAGCGCTTTATCACTCATCTGCATCACTCCTGTCAGTGTCACCTAACTCACTGTCATTTCTGCTACTGCAACACCTGTCACGGCCCGCTCACTGCTGAGCGTACAGTGCCGCAAGAATTTTATCAGCACCCTGTTCCAGCAAATGCTCGGCCGCTCTGATACCCAACTGCTCTGCATCACGGCGATGTCCACGAATCTCGGTACGCAGCAGTTGTTTCCCATCACTGGATCCCACCAGCCCGCGCAGATGCAGTTCATCACCGTGCAGCTCAGCAAAACAGGCAATCGGCACCTGACAGCCGCCATTCAGACGTTTGTTTAATGCACGTTCGGCAATTACCCGATCGGCGGTGTCATGGTGGTGCAGGGGTTTGAGCAGATTGATAATGCGCTGATCGCCCTCACGACACTCAATACCAACTGCACCCTGACCGCCTGCCGGTAACGACAGATCCGTAGGCAAAAATTGTGCAATGCGCTCACCCAGTTCAAGACGGATCAAACCGGCGGCCGCCAGAATAATGGCATCAAACTCATCGGCATCCAGTTTACCCAGACGTGTGCCGACATTTCCACGCAGGTCTGCAATGCGTATGTCTGGCCGCACACTGCGCAACTGGCATTGACGGCGCAAACTTGAAGTGCCCACACAAGCACCCAATGGCAGCTCGTCCAGCGTTTTGAATGTATTGGACACAAAGGCATCACGCGGATCTTCACGAGGACAAATCACTGACAGAAACAGTCCTGCCGGGAATTCCATGGGCACATCCTTCATGGAGTGCACCGCCAGATCGGCTTCGCCATCCAGCATGGCAGTTTCCAACTCTTTGACAAACAAGGCCTTGCCACCGACTTTTGCTAATGGCACGTCCAGAATTTTGTCGCCCTTGGTGGCAATGCCCACCAGTTCAACAGTCAGTCCGGGATTGCGGGCCAGCAGTGCATCACGCACATAGTCGGCCTGCCACAAGGCCAGTGGGCTGCGGCGGGTTGCGATACGGATTACTTCTGAAGCCATAACCTGTCCATTTTTTTTACGATTGATTATAAGAACCTGACGGCATTCTACGCCAAAAGCACCCCGAATGTGGCACGGCTTCTCGCGCACATTCGCCGGTTCACGGGCACATGGTATACTCCGCCGCGTTTTCAACTGCAGGTAACTACCATGAGCAACAAGCCAACCGCGCCCGGCCCGAGCAGCAGCCACACTTTGTGGGGCGGCCGATTTTCAGAAGCCACCGATGCCTTTGTGCAACGGTTTACTGCGTCGGTTAGTTTTGACCAGCGCATGTATCGTCAGGATATCCGCGGCTCCATTGCCCACGCGCGCATGTTGCAACAAGCCGGCATACTAACGGCAGATGAGTGCACAGCTATTGCGGAAGGTTTGCTGGCGATTCAGGCAGACATCGACACTGGCAACTTCACCTGGTCGGTGGAGCTCGAAGATGTGCACATGAACATTGAGTCCGAGCTGACCAAACGCATTGGATTGACCGGCAAAAAACTGCACACCGGCCGTTCACGTAACGATCAGGTAGCGACCGATATCCGCCTGTATGTGCGCGATGAAATTGACGTGATTGCCGCACAACTGACCCGTCTGCAAAGTGCGCTGCTGGATATTGCCGAGCGCGAAGCCGACACCATCATGCCGGGTTTCACACACCTGCAAACTGCACAGCCGATTACCTTTGGACATCATCTGCTGGCCTGGTTTGAAATGCTCGATCGCGATTACAGCCGGCTGTTGGACTGCCGTAAGCGTTTGAACAAGTCACCTCTTGGTGCTGCAGCACTGGCAGGCACCAGCTACCCGATCAACCGGCATTTCACTGCTGAACAACTGGGTTTTGATGCGCCCACGCGCAACTCACTGGACTCCGTCAGCGACCGTGATTTTGCGATTGAACTGGCGGCCTGTGGCAGCCTGATCATGACGCACCTGTCGCGTTTTTCTGAAGAGCTGATACTGTGGACCTCTGCGCAGTTTGATTTTATCGATCTGCCGGATCGCTTCTGCACGGGCTCGTCCATCATGCCGCAGAAAAAAAACCCCGACGTCCCTGAACTGGTGCGTGGCAAAAGCGGTCGTGTCACCGGCCACCTGATTGCCCTGCTGATGCTGATGAAGTCTCAACCACTGGCCTACAACAAGGATAATCAGGAAGACAAAGAACCGCTGTTTGACTTGATCGACACCGTAAACGATTGCCTGAAGGCTTATGGCGACATGATCCCGGCCATCAGGCCCAAGAAAGAGAACATGTATCTGGCGGCCAAAAAAGGCTACGCCACCGCTACTGATCTGGCTGACTATCTGGTCAAAAAAGGTCTGGCTTTCCGCGATGCGCATGAAATTGTGGGCAAATCGGTGGCCTATGGTATCCAGCAGAAAAAGGACTTGAGCGAATTGTCGCTGTCGGAGTTACAACAGTTCTCCGACATCATCCGCGACGATGTGTTTGCAGTACTCAGCCTTGAAGGTTCCGTGCAGGCACGTGACCACATGGGTGGCACAGCGCCTAATCAAGTGCGGGCGGCAGTGGCCACCTGCCGCGAGTTAATTGCAATGCGCTGAGTCCGCTCAAAAAAACCAGGCAACAAGGCCGCATTAGCCGCCTCGTCTTTAACCGGCTATAATCGCCGTCAACTCAACAGGCAGCATTCAGACGACGGGGACACAAGACAGGTGAGCAGAGCAGCACTCATTATTTTGATCAGCCTTGTGACAGGCGGCTTGAGTGCCTGCGGCCAAAAAGGACCCTTGCAACGCCCTGCCTCTTTGCCCCCAGCGCAGGCACAGATACTGCAGCACATCGATTCAGGACACCATGAACTCATTTCAATACCAGAACGGCGAACTGTCAGCTGAAAATCTGCCATTAAGTACCGTTGCGGAACAATTTGGCACGCCCTGTTATGTGTACTCCAGAGCCGCACTGGAACATAACCTGTTGGCGTATGAACAGGCACTCGCGGGCATTCCGCATCTGACGTGTTTTGCCGTCAAAGCCAACTCCAATCTTGCCGTACTCAATGTATTGGCCCGCCTTGGTTCAGGCTTTGACATTGTGTCCGGGGGCGAACTGTCACGGGTTTTGCGCGCCGGCGGCGATCCGTCTAAAGTAATTTTTTCCGGCCTTGGCAAAACTGCAACCGAAATCGAGCAGGCCCTTGACGTCGGCATCCTGTGCTTCAATGTGGAGTCTGATGCCGAACTGGACCGGATCAATGACGTTGCCAGACGTTGCGGCAAACGCGCCGCCATTTCGTTGCGCGTCAACCCGGACGTCGATGCCGGGACACACCCTTATATCTCCACTGGTTTAAAAGAAAACAAGTTTGGTATCGATATTGCCGCTGCATTTGAGGTTTATCAGCGTGCTGCCAGCATGAGTCACATTGACATTACCGGCATCGATTGCCACATCGGTTCACAACTGACCAGTATTGCTCCTTATCTTGATGCCGTGGACAAAATTCTGTTGCTGGTAGACCGACTGGCACAGTCCGGCATCACGCTGAAGCACATCGATATCGGCGGCGGGCTGGGCGTGGTCTATAACCAGGAAACACCGCCACCGCCGCAGGCCTTGATCGACGCCGTCAGACACAAAATCCTTGGCCGCCATCTGACGCTGATCATGGAGCCGGGCAGGTCAATCTGCGCCAATGCCGGCATCTTGCTGACCCGGGTGGAATTTCTGAAACATACGGCACACAAACATTTTGCAATCATTGATGCCGCGATGAACGATCTGCTCCGGCCCTCTCTGTATGGCGCGTGGCAGGATATCGTGCCTGTCAGACAAGCCTGTTCCCATGATGAGCAGACCAGTCGGCCTGCGCATGTTTACGATGTTGTAGGGCCCGTGTGTGAGTCAGGAGATTTTCTTGGCAAGGAAAGAATATTGAGCATTGCGGCGGGTGATCTTCTGGCAGTACGCTCTGCCGGTGCTTATGGGTTTGTGATGAGTTCCAACTACAACACCCGCAACCGGGTAGCCGAAATCATGGTCGACAATAATCGCGCCACCGTGGTGCGCCAGAGGGAAACCATTGACTACCAACTCAGTCTCGAACACGTGTTGGCAGACTGACATCATGAACAACTCAACAGCAGTGCAGCGCATCCCTTTTACCAAAATGCACGGACTCGGCAACGATTTTGTGGTGCTGGATACCATTTCCAATCCAGTGGAACTGAGCCCGGCACAGGTGCGGCAACTGGGTGACCGCAAGCGCGGTATCGGATTTGACCAACTGCTGATCATCGGGCCGCCGCGACGCCCTGACGCGGATTTCAGTTACCGGATATTCAACACGGATGGCAGCGAAGTAGAGCATTGTGGCAACGGCGCCCGCTGTTTCGCGCGTTATGTCTTGCAGCGCGGCCTGATTGCGCGCAGCCCTATCCGTGTGCAGACCATGAACCGGTTGCTGGAACTGCACAGTCATCAGAATGGGCTGGTCACCGTCGATATGGGTGCGCCTGATTTCTCGCCCGCAGCATTACCCTTCGACGCTCCCATACAGCAGGGGACTTACACACTTTCAGTGCCACAACATCCCGGTGCTGACACAGTGACCAATGTGCATTTTTATGCGGTGTCTATGGGGAACCCACATATTGTGATGACGGTTTCCGATTGCGACACTGCACCCGTGGCGACACTGGGCCCTGTGCTATGCAATTGGCCCAGTTTTGCGCAGGGAGTCAACGTTGGCTTTATGCAGATCATTGATCGCAGCACAATCCGCTTGCGTGTGTTTGAGCGCGGCGCCGGGGAAACCGAAGCCTGTGGCACCGGCACCTGTGCTGCAGTGGTTTGCGGCATTCGTGCAGGTTTATTGGACAATCATGTTTGCGCGCTGCTCAATGGCGGCAAATTGCAGATCGAATGGCAGGGAGACAATTCTCCCGTGCTGATGACAGGACCCGCGACCACCGTGTACGAAGGGAGCCTGATGCTATAAATGTCAGATGACAATCAACGACCATGGATAAAAATAAATTAAACAGGAAACCGATATGAGCAATGAATTTTCGCCAGCCCGCAAATCGGGCAGCTCCGGAGCAGAGGGTAAATCGGTGGCGATTGATGCTGAAGAGGTTGCTGCTTACCTGAAAGCCAATCCGGATTTCTTCAGTGACCGCGACGCCCTGCTGGCTGACATGACGGTGCCACATGAGAGCGGCAAAGCCGTATCCTTGCTGGAACGCCAAGTTAAAATTCTTCGCGATCGCAGCATTGAATCACGCCACACACTCAATGCTCTGCTGGAAAACGCACGCTATAACGACCAACTTTTCAGCGTGACACGCAACCTGATACTGACATTGCTGGAAGAAGATAATCTGGGGCAACTGGCAAGAGTAACGGAGTGCAATCTGGCCACTCAACCGGGCATTGATGCATGCAAGCTGATACTGGTCGATACACCAGCTGCCGCCAGTGAATTGCAGAAGCGGTTTCCGTCATTGTTTCGCAGCAAGCGGGTGCTATGCCAGGTGCTCGACAAGGAAACTTCACAACTGATGTTTGCAGACATGACGCCAGCGCTGCGCTCTGCAGCACTGTGCCCGGTCACCCATGGCAACAATCTGCTGGCTATCCTGGCAATCGGCAATCAGTCGCAAGACTACTTCAACGATGAACTGGACACCCTGTTTCTGGACTTTATTGCCGAAGTGCTTGGCTCGCTGGTTAATCGACTGCAGACACAGGGCTGAGTTGCCGGATGAACAAGCCCTCGCGCTCTAAAGACAGCACGGCACTGGTTTCTGTTATCTGCCGAAGTGTAAGCCGGCCAACGCTGGCACAAACATTACAGTCTGTCGGACAGCAGAACTGGAAAAACCTAGAGCTGGTGCTGGTAGACGCACTGGGCACAGGTATGCTCACCGCGCCAGATCTGCCGGCACACATCAGCGTGCGTGTGGTATGTACCGGCAAACCGCTGGATCGGCCAGCCGCCGCTAACGCCGGCCTGAAGGCCTCGCAGGGCGACTTTCTGCTATTTCTGGACGATGACGACTGGATAGCCGACAAGCATCTGAGCCTGTTGGCAAACACGTTGCTAACGGCAGAAACTCTGGTTGTTTACAGCGCCACACAGATGGCCAGTGCACAAGGGGATGCAACCGCAGACGTCATCGCCGTGCCGTTTGATCTCAACAAGC
The DNA here is from genome assembly GCA_943330915.2 of Rhodoferax sp. OV413. Classification (GTDB taxonomy): domain Bacteria; phylum Pseudomonadota; class Gammaproteobacteria; order Pseudomonadales; family Pseudohongiellaceae; genus Pseudohongiella. Next base: position 34,523 of record CALQJO020000014.1, read on the forward strand.
TGCGTCGCGATAACTTCATTCCGATTCACTCAGCCATGTTTTCGCGTGAACTGCTCGATCTTGGCTGTTGTTTTGACGAGTCACTGCCTATCTATGAAGACTGGGATTTCTGGTTACAGTGCGCAGAACACACGTCGTTCATTCTGTTGAATACAGTGGGCGCCTTTTACCGCGCGGGTGGTGAGTCGCGCACCATGCTCGACCAACATCAACAACGTTATCAACCCGGACATCCCAGCGCTGATGCCCGATCCCGGCTGCTGGATAAGTGGCGGCTGCGCTGGAGCGGTGCCGAGATAAACGCCCTGCTGGGACTCGTGGATCAAGCGCCGGCCCTGAAACAAGTACATGATGAGCTGGGCATCAGCCACACGCTGCTGGAGGCACGGACCGGAGAATTGAACAAAGTCCGTAATCAGTTTGAGCAGACGCAGGCAAAACTTAAGGAAAAAAAATCTGAGTTTCTGGCGATCAAGCGTAGTCTGGCTGAATTACGCGGCGAAGCCGACTTGCTAAGCGCTTCGGTACTCACCCTGCAACAAAATAATCAGGCACTGCACACGGAGATTGAATCTCTGCATCAAAGCAGTGCCCTGTTAAGAGAGGAAATAGAGGCACTGCACAGTGAATACCAGGCGCAACTCATCAGCATCAGCAACCAACTGCAACACAGTAACGATGCGCTGGGTGCGGCAAACACGCGGGCAGAACAGACAACCCAACAATTGGACCGTGTCGAACACAACTACCAACTTCTGCAGAGTGACTACATCTCGCTGAATCTGGCTCACGAACAACTGGATCGCGGCGTTCGTGAGATACTTGGCTCGTTTTCGTGGCGTGCCACTGCGCCTTATCGATGGCTTCGTCACCGTCTCAACAAAGTCGTGGCGCATTTGTTGCCAACGCGCAGGCCCGGCAGTTCTCAGACAGCGAATGCTCACACAAAAGAACATAACATCACCGCAACACTGCAATCCGGTCTTGTCACACCGTCAATCGATAACGCTGTGTTGCCCGATGACTTCACAGTGCAAGGCTGGGCATGGTCTGACAAGCCTATTGTCAGCGTCCAGCTGTTTTTAGATCACGATATGTTTCACGACATACACCCACTGCCGGCACACGAGCGCCTGGAAGATGCCCAGCGCATCGGTTTTGCGCGGCTGATTGACACGCGGGATCTGACTCCGGGACAGCATCAACTCAGTCTGCTGGTGCGCGATGCGCAAGGGCAGCAGATGCGTGTCTCGCGCAATTTTGTGTATCAACCGTCAGCCACCGTCTATCAACGCTGGCATCGGGATACCGCACCGACTGCACACACACTGCAGACACAAGCTGCAACGGCCCTGCCCGCCGATCGCACTTTTACCATCCTGGTGCAGTTTGAAAACACCGGCACTGTGCAGAGCCAGAATATCGGGGCTCTGCACAACACGCTGAACAGCCTGCTTTCGCAAACCTGCCGCCCTGTGCAATGCCTGATCTCGGCACCAGAGACACAACATCAGGCCATTCATACACTGACATCAACACTGCTGCCCGATGCCAAAGTAATCTCGGTATCCGATACATGGCCGGAACTTCTGGCGGCCCGCGGCGCACTGCTGTGTGTGCTGAACGCCGGCGAAGTGCTGCGCGCGGACTGCCTGTGGCGCGTGACGGCTGCATGGCAAGAGAACACGACCTTGCTCTATAGCGACCATGATCAGATTGACCCAAGCGGCAAGCCGGTCAACCCCTGGTTCACAACTGAGTGGTCACCTGACCTGCTTCATGGACAGAATTACATCGGCCACGTGTTTTTCGCCGACACACGCCAGTTCGCCAAACTGAGCGCGCTCAACACACAGGCTCCAGCCTGGCGCTACAGCTTGCTGCTGGAACTTGGCTGGCAGCAACCGCTCAGTGCGGTGCAAAGAATTGCTGCCGTGTTGTGGAGCGCACCTCAGCCCACGGCAGAGCAGCGCAAACGTGAGCTGGCTGCTGAATCGCAGGCACTGACGCAGCACTTGCAGCAACACGGCCAACAGGCCTTGGTATTGCCTGTCGCGGGCAGCGAGTGCCGGCGAGTACAGTGGTCACTACCCCGTAAGCCAGTGGTCTCCATCATTATACCGACCACCGGCAACATGCGTTTTCTGAAACCCTGCCTGGATACACTGAAATCCAGCACCTACCCCGCTATTGAAGTGGTGATTCTGGACAACAGTCGTGGCAAATACCCTGAAGGCATTCTCTACGCCCAAGAACAAGGTGCTGTGGTGATTGAGTGCAATGAAGCGTTTAACTGGTCACGGCTGAACAACATCGGCGCAGAAAAAAGTCACGGCGAATTGCTGCTGTTTCTGAACGATGATATTGAAATTATCCAGCCCGACTGGCTGGAGGAACTGGTCTCACAAGCGCTGCGTGATGACGTTGGCACGGTTGGGGCAATGCTGCTGTACCCCAATGGCGCAATCCAGCACGGCGGTGTGTTTCTGGTTGACCATGGCGGCGGCGCCCGGCATCTGTTCCACAAGCAGTTGCCGGGCAAAGGCATTTACCACGAACTGGACAACTGTGTCCGCGAAGTCTCCGGCAATACCGGCGCCTGTCAGATGATCCGGCGCGACCGCTTTGAGCAGCTCGGGCGCTTTGATGAACAACTGTCGATCGTCGGCAACGACATAGATCTGTGCATGCGTGCACTGGAAGCGGGACTGCGTAATGTCTGGACGCCCCACAGCCGGCTGATCCACCATGAAAGCGTCAGTCGACAGAGCAAGCCGATTGGCCAGGATGAAAAGGCCATGTGGGATCGCTGGCAACATCGCTTTCTGGGCGGTGACCCCTACTTTAATCCCAACATGGATCTGACACGCGAAGATTACGTGCTGGCTCCGGTTCAGAGCACCGACCCGGCGCCTGATGACTCAACTACCGTGCCGGACTCACCAGCACCCGTGCAGGCCGGTGTGCATCTGATCGCCTACATCCGCGCCAGCATGGGTGTGGGCGAAGCGGCACGGGGCAACGCCGCCGCACTGGAGGCATCCGGGGTCCCCTTTGGCATTGTGAATTATGAAAAGGGCAATCCGTCACGAATGGACAACCTGCGCTGGCAGCACCGGGAAATACAACGCCCGCAATACGCCATCAACCTTATCCACATCAATGCGGACCACACCCCCGGAGTGATGAAAGATCTGGGGCCGCAGTGGTTTGACCAGCACTACAACATCGGCTTCTGGGCGTGGGAAATGCCCGAGTTTCCTGACCGCTGGATAGACCGCTTTGATCTGCTGGACGAAGTCTGGGTGCCCTCAGCGTATGTGAACCAGGCGGTGGCTGCCAAGTCACCCATACCGGTGATCACCATCCCCCATATCATCAATGTCAACGAGAACGACGCTCACCAATACCCGCGCGCTTACTTTGGCATACCCGATCAGGCGTTTGTGTTTATCAGTATGTTTGATACCCACAGTATTGCTCAACGCAAGAACCCGTTCGGATCAATTCTCGCTTTCCAGAAAGCCTTTGCGGCCACCGATAACAACGTGCAGTTGCTGATCAAAATCAACAATGCCGATGAAGCTAATCTGAAGGTGTTGCGCAGCCTGATCGGAGACTACCAGAATATTGTGCTACTTGACGCCTACCTGGATCGCGCGCAGATTGATTCGCTGATTAACTGTTGCGACTGCTACGTCTCCCTGCATCATGCCGAAGGGTTCGGGTTAGGGCCGGCAGAGGCGATGGCACTGGGCAAAGTGGCACTGGTCACCGCATGGTCCGGCAACATGGAGTACATGCGCAGCAATAATTGTGTGGCCGTTCAGTACAGCCTCAAAACCCTGGGCAAAGACTATGGCCCCTATGAGGCTCATCAGTATTGGGCCGTCCCGGACATTGATCACGCGGCTGCAGAAATGCGCGATCTGTCGCTGAATCCGGCCAGGGTCAGATTGCTCGGTGAGCAGGCCCGCAAAACAATTAAGCAGGAGTTCTCTGCAGACGCAGTGGGAGCGCGTATGCGCCAACGTTTGCACAGCATAGAACGCATTATTGGAAAACGACGCCAACAGCAGTAGAGGCAGTATGTTCAAGCGCAGTAGTACGTCACTCGTGAACCCCGGTTTTTTAAGTGACGAGCAGATCGATTATTTCGAACAGAACGGATACGTGATTGTAGATTTTGGCTTTGACCATGGTGAATTTGATGCCCTGATCAACACCTTGCAACCACTGTACGACCCCGGGCACTTGCGGGCACCCGCGTTTGGTGCGCGCATCCAGGACGCATGGCAGTTTGTCAAACCTGTGCACACCCTGGCGACGCACCCCAATGTGCTCTCGGCGCTGCATCAGTTGTTTGGTCGGCAGCCTCGCCCGTTTCAGACCCTGAATTTTCCGTTTGGCACCCAGCAGAAAATTCATTCAGACACCATTCACTTCAGTAGCATGCCTGGCGGTTTTATGGCCGGGGTGTGGGTGGCACTGGAAGATATCGACGACAATAATGGGCCGCTGCGTTACTACCCAGGCTCACATAAACTGCCGCAAATCAGTATGCAGGATGCCGGACTGGCGCCCGGTTATGAACATTACCCGGCCTATGAAACCTTTATGGAAAACAAGGTCAGTTCGCTGGACATCCGTCAGTCGTTTGGCCTGATGCCCAAGGGGCATGCCCTGATCTGGCATGCAAATTTATTACACGGTGGAGCCGAGCACAAAGACCATCAACGTAGCAGGCACTCGCAGGTCACACATTACTTCTTTGAAGGGTGTCGTTATTACACGCCCCTGCACAGCACCACGGAAAACATTCACTATCGCAAACCTGTGTGGATACGGCCGGACAAATGGGTACAACAGTTTCCGGTCACGCCGCAGATGCTGGCGCAAATGCCCTACCTGGCGCGACACACTCTGCGTCTGAAACGTTGGCTGCAGCGCAATTTGCCTTAACTCCGGCGCCGCAGTTGTCTGAATAACAAACGCTGCCCCCACAGCCCCAGTCGCGGCAATCGCACCACATCACGCAGATGTTTTATGTGGTGAACCGGCAATTCATCTGCATAACGCGCCTGAAATGCGGCCGCCTGAGCCGCAGCCTTTTCAAACAAGCGCTGGGCTTCTGGATGTTGCCTGAACTGCAGCAATTTAGAGAACGTTCGGACACTCAAAGCAGCACGGCGGTGAGCGCGTGCACCCAAGGTATTACTGTCATGCTGCCGATATTCAACCAGTGATTGGTCGATAAACAACAACTTTCCGAAACAACTCGCAACCAGTGACAACCACCAGTCGTGCATCAGCGCGTCAACAGGAACCGGCAAGGCTTTGTGTAACAGCGCCTGATTCATTAAAACCGAGCAACCGGTGACCGTGTTGCTCACCAACTGTGCAGAAAAACTGGTACGCGCAGGATCAAGCCCCTGATAAACCATCAGCGAGGGCGACATCAATTGCCCTTGTTTATCCACCACATTCAGATCGCTGTGCACCAGCACCGGGACCTGCCCGGACTCTGCTGCTGTCATGATCTGCAAGGTGCAGGTCAATTTATCACCGTGCCAGATATCATCCTGATCAGCCAGCGCGACATAGACTTTTTGAGAGCATGACTGCATATACTTCAGCGCCCATTGCATCAGCAGTGAAAAACTACCGCTGGCACCGAGATTACCCAGGGCATCCTCAAGCAGCAGCATTTTTTCTGAATGTGCGGTCAGATATTTAGCAAGAATGGCTACTGACTTGTCGGTGGAACCATCATCACGACAGACGAGCATAATATTGTCATGGCGTTGAGCGAAGACAGAATCCAGCTGCTCGGCAAGGTAGTGTTCGCCATTAAACACCGGCAGCAATATCAGGATCAGTGGCATGCTGCGTGCTGTATCACCGGCCGCAGTGTTACTCGAAGACGGGCAAACCGTGTTTGTATCCGCAGAGCTCATGGCATGACCTCCGCATCATCAATGCCACGTTGAATCTGTTGCCGGTACTCAGCGCGCCGGGCAGTGAAGTGTGTCAGCCAGAACGACTTCAGCGCAAAACGCAGCGTGTCGCGGATTTTCCAGTCCAGCGGAGCATAACTCTGACGGCGCAGGTGCAGGCGATTGCGGGTTGAGAAGTAACTGCGCAGCGGACTGTGCTGCACCATCAACCCACTGCTGACCAGCGGATTGTTACTGCGCTCGCCGATCCGGTGAAACAGCACTGCGCGATCGGTTCCATACAAGGCATAACCACGCGCTCGTGCGCGGAAACACCATTCAAGATCGATATTGTCGATGAAATATTCGTCTTTCATCATGCCGGTCACGCTTAAGGCCTGCACAGACAAGAGCGTTCCAGAGCTGATCAAAAAGTCGGTCTCATACAGCCCTGGGAAGCCGACAACAGGACAGTCCGAGCGATGTCGCCAACGAAAGCAGCGGAAGGCTGTGCGACGTCCGTTCTCTGGATTCTGCAAACGCGGGCCAATGGCTGCGGGTGGTAAGGGGTAACGTGCGCTGTTTCGCAGCGATTGCAAGTCAAGCCACTGTGTCAGCATGGCCTGCACAAAATCTTCGCCGATGGCGCTGTCCTGATCAAACAACAATGCCATGTCATAGTGATGCTCACTTGCCAGGCGCAAACCCTCGTTGAGCGCGGTCGCCAAGCCCTTGTTCTGCAACCAGCTCACCAACTGTGGCGCAGGTTGCTGCGGATGTTCTGTTGCCAATTGCTCAAGCAGATCAGCCAACTCAACACGGTTGGCCGAGCCGTTATCAATCACAATCAACGGGCAGTGTTGTTGCAATAATGCATTCAGCAGATGTTTCAGTGGCAACAATTGCGGTTGCCAGGTAACGATGATTGCGCAGACTGTTTTGGCAGACCCGCCAGAGACGCCCTCAGACAAGATATCAGACGGTTGATCAGACCGGGACATCGGTAGGCACCGGCAGACTGGACGCACCCGACTGCTTCAGTTGCAGGAGGTAATACACAATCGAACCCACGCCCACAACCAGACCTGCCACCACACCCACATCAACGATTCCCCGCCAAGGCTGAGGCAACATGCGCGCCAGCAACACAAAACACACAATCATACAGCTCAGAGCAATCGACATGATGCGTCGTCGGGGGGTAGCGTGGACATAGCCCATACAAAACAAAGGTGCGAGCAACACATGGACGGGTCTTGGATTGTTGGCGAGGTAGCTGGCACGCGCCACAACGCGCGGGGCAAAAGCCAGATGAAATCCTTTGTATCCCTCTGCCCAGACCATATAGGCGAACCAGCCCAACATCAACAGCCATTGCAAAAGCGACAGGTCGTATGTATTCAATTCCAGAGCAACACCGCCAAGCCTGACGATGGCAAACGACAACAGCAGCAAAATCCCGCCAACACCCCAGATAAATCCAATAGATCTCACAACACTGTAACCCGCTGACTACTTGGTTCAAGGAGCCGGCATTATAGCCAGTTTAGACAACAGGCTGATAGGGAAGATATTTAGCCATCAAGGTATGCTGCTCACGCAGGAGCTCGGTCATCAGGCTGCGATACTCGTTGATATTACCTCGTTGACGCAGGATCTGGCGCAAGCGGGTGTTAATGGACTGGCAGTGTTTCCATTCCGCGGCTGATTCAGACGGGTTGATCGGTAAATGCTCGGTCAGTGACTCTGTCTCGCTGACCGGCGATCCCTGCTTTGCCTGTGGAAACAACATAAACAGCTCGTGAATGGATTTTTGCGCTGCAATCTCAAGATGCGGCTCATCCAGCGGTCGCCAGGCAGCAGCCTGATCCAGCAGTCTGCACAGCACACGATGCGCTCGTCCCAGCACCAGACGCAGTTTCTTCTGTTGTTGCAAACGCTCAGGCTCGCGGCTCAAGAGTTGATAACAATCCTGCATCAGTCTGGACAAGCTTTCCACACGCATGACGCCCAACCTGCTGGCGCCCTCCGTCAGCAGCTGCAATTCGTGACTTATCTCGCTCAAACTGGTGCCCGATTGCCGGATGTCACCCAGCAGCGCAGACACAATGCCGTCCGGTTTTGGCAGCTGATGTAATCCCGCCGCCAGCATCTGATGTTCCAGTCCGTCACCCGCCTGAGACCACCGGCTTGCACAGATTTCAGCGGCAGCCAACTGGTTGAACAGCTCGTCAGGTGGTAAAACGCCGCTCCCTGCAAACTGACGCAGATCGCTGATGATCTTGCTCAGACTGTTAAGGTCCGCATCGCTGAATACGTCTGATCGCAGCAAGCAGTGACAACTGTACTGGTACAGACAAGCCGCAATCATTTGCCAGCCCTGCCATGTTGAATGCTCTGCAAAACCATGCTCCGCGCTGATCTGCAGTGACGCACGCAGTTTGTAAACACTGACCATCATGGCTGACAGTCGCTGATGAACGGGTTTGATACCACCGAGAGTCGCAGCAATAACCGCCAGCATTCTTTCCAGCCAGACAGCACTGTCAGCCCCCGCCATTGGCTTGATCGGCGGACAGTTGTAATGACCCCCATAGCGCTCTGTCAGGAAGGACTTGAGTGTCGGGTGATTTGCCGGCAAGACACCCAGAGTGCACAGGATAAGTGACAATTCGGTTGGCTCTGGCTGGATGATCTGCTGCTGCAAAACACGCATCACTTGCCCGGTTCTGTCCGATCCGGCTATCTGGTGGTGGCCAGGCGGCGCTGACACCCGATCGGTTGCCAACAGACTCTCGATGCGCCATATAAAGTGCCGTACCGTGCCACTGGTAATCGCCGCAGCCGACAGGTGTTCAGCGGCAGGCAGAAACGACAGGGCATGACACAAGCGTTGTGCACGAGCAGCGCAGGGCGTGGCACTGAGCATGGATGTTAACTGCACGGCCGGTGATGACTGCAGCAGTGCATAGATATCCGCCACCATGTCACGGATCAATGCGGTCAGTGTCGTCACTGGATCAGAAGATGCAGTCGAACTGCTGAAAGAGTCAGCGATCATCGTTTGCTGACGGCCGCCGTCGGACAAATTCACCTCTGACCCAGGACCAGAAGCAGAACCAGAACCAGAACCAGAAGCAGGCTCAAGCTCGGCTTGCCACTCCGGGCGAGAAAGCCCGGTCGGTCTCAGCGGCTTCAGCAAGTGCTGCAGTTGTTGCGCCAGAACGGCGGTTCCTGCACGCCGGCTCAGCACATGCCTGATGCCTCTGGCCGCCGCCCACAACAGATCTGACTCCAGCCGGCGATCACTCAACAGCACGATGGGCGACTTGGTCTGACGCGCCAGTGCAGCGGCCAGCGAGAAGCCATTGGATTGGTGACGCATCAACTCAACCAGAATCAGGTCAGCACGATGCGATCGCCGCCACCCACGATAATCGTCAAGGCTTCCGACACACGCAACGTCATGTTCGCCGTTGAGCGTCAGCATCAGACTGTCGGCCAACTTCTGCGCATGGTCAGCATTGTCGTCAACGATCAGAAAACAGGCCATCCAGCAATGACTCCCTTTGCATCGATGCGCCCGCGTCTGTGCGCTGCTCAAGCACGCTGCTGAACGCGGCACGCAACTCTTTGCTGCGAAACGGTTTTTCAAGGCAGGCATCAGCGCCGGCCATCTCTGCCCTGACCGTATCCACCAGTGCGTGACTGCCCGTCAGTATCAGTACCGGCAAGGACACAAAGTCGGGGCTTTGACGCAGCAGCGAACACACCTGAATGCCACCAAGCCGGGGCAAATCACTGGCGATCAGCAAGATATCCGGCCGCAGTTCGGGTAACCGGCATAACACATCAAAGCCATCAACAGCCGTCATCACCTGACAGCGTGACTTTGACAACATCGATGTCAGCTGCTCTCGCAGCAACACCCCGGCATCTGCCAACAACACGCGCACGGGTTTGTTGGCTGTGATTATGCCAACCGTGTCCGCGATAGGCGGTCTGGTATTCATTTGCATGGTTTCTCCTCCCTGAGCAAACCCCGGATATCCGATTCACAAGGGTTGTAGCACGGAATAACGGCGGCTGCCCGAAACCCTGATCTGGCATGTTATGATGCCCGCCATTCAAGACTTAACGTCTACAGAGAGACAAATCCATGCAGATCAGACTCGGCATCGTGATGGATCCCATCGACCGTATCAATTACAAAAAAGACACCAGTCTTGCCATGCTGGTGGCTGCGCAGGAGCGCGGCTGGGAACTTTATTATATGGAGCAGGGCGACTTGTACCTGGCGGGTGAAACCGCCATGGGACATATGCGCAAACTGTCGGTGGCCTATGATCCGCTTCAGTGGTACTCCATGGGTGAGATCGAGCAACGGCCTCTGGCAGACCTGCACGTCATCCTGATGCGCAAAGACCCACCCTTCGACAACAACTACATCTATTCCACTTATTTGCTGGAACGTGCCGAGCAGGCAGGCTCTCTGGTTGTTAACAAACCGCAGGCTCTGCGGGACTGTAACGAAAAAATCTTTGCGACCCAGTTTCCGCAGTGTTGTCCACCGTTTCTGGTCAGCAGCCGCGCCGACATTTTGCGTGCGTTTCATAAAACCCACGGGGATGTCATTTTTAAACCACTGGATGGCATGGGTGGCAGCTCGATCTTCAGACTTAAACCTGATGATGCCAACGTCAGCGTGATCATTGAAACGCTGACTGAACACGGACGCAGCCCGATCATGGCGCAGCGCTATATTCCGGAGATTGTCAAAGGCGACAAGCGTATTCTGTTGGTTGATGGTGAACCGGTACCGTATGCACTGGCGAGGGTTCCCGCCATAGGCGAGACGCGCGGTAATCTGGCGGCGGGCGGCAGTGGTATCGCCCAACCTTTGTCTGAACGTGACCGCTGGATTGCCGGGCAGGTAAAAAGCACCATCAAAGCCAAAGGCCTGCTGTTTGTCGGACTGGACGTTATCGGCGATTACCTGACTGAAATCAACGTTACCAGCCCAACCTGCGTGCGCGAGATAAATGCCGCTTACAATCTTGATATCGCGGGTGACCTGATGGCCGTGATCGCGGAAAAACTGGTCTATGCCGGCAAGCTCTGATGTCAAAGTCCTGACCTACACCGACCCCGCGTCGCTGGGCACTGAACGGTTTGGTTTTACCATGTTCATGTCGGCCTGCCTGCACGTCATTCTGATCGCCGGCGTGGGCTTCAGTTTTGTCACCGAAAGTGCCGACACGCCGGCGATAGAAATAACTCTCGCCCAGTTCCGCAGCGAGACGGCACCGGATCAGGCTGACTTTATAGCGCAGGAAAATCAAACCGGCAGTGGCACTGTTGATGAACGAATTGCCCCGGCAACCCCCTTTGAATCTATGCTTTTTGACGAGCGGATTCAGGAGGTCCAACCGATCCCCACCCCCGCTGCGGCAGGCCGGCAGATACAGGATGTGCGCATTCTCAGTTCCACCAACGCTGAGGAACGCTTGCGTCAGCATATGGAGTCACAATCGCCTGAAGACAGTACTTTATTGTCTGAACACTCCAGTCCACAGGACATTTCACTGGCCATTGCCAGTCTGCAGGCGCAGCTGGACATCCAGCAACAAGCGTACGCCAACCGCCCGCGCCGATACACCATTTCCTCAGCATCAACACAAAAGCGCCATGACGCACTCTACCTTGATAACTGGCGCAAACGTATTGAACTGGTAGGCAATCAACATTACCCGGATGAAGCACGTCAGAACGAAATTTTTGGCAGCCTGCGCATGATGGTCACCATCAGACCCGACGGCAGTGTTGCAGAGATCAGGGTGTTGCAGGGCTCAGGACATCAGGTGCTCGATCAGGCCGCCGTGGATATTGTCCGGCTGGCGGCGCCCTTTGACGTATTCCCGGAAGAACTGCGCGACAGCATTGATCTGCTGGAGATCATACGTACCTGGCGGTTCCGACCTGGCAACGCCTTCAGCAGTCAGTAGAACAGACTTTAAACGGGAGACGATATACCTCATGCAAAAGCAAGCTGAACCAAGTGGCTTTTCTGACCTGGCCGCAGAAGATGGCAGCTGTCTTGAACATCATTTTCTGATTGCCATGCCGCAATTACAGGACCCTCACTTTCAGGGTTCTGTGACCTATTTGTGGAAACACGATAAAAACGGCGCCTTGGGTGTTGTCATCAATCGGCCGTCAAAATTACCTGTCAAAGGCCTGATGGAAGAAATGAAAATCACCGTCAACGACCACATTGTGCAAAAACTCACTGACAAAAAGGTCATGGCTGGTGGTCCGGTGGAGAAGAACAAAGGTTTTATCCTGCACGATGCCGGCACCGAGTGGGACTACACGCTACCCATCAATGACTCAATCAGTCTGTCGATGTCACGGGATATTCTGCAGGACATCGCCGGCGGCGGCGGACCCGTCCGTTACATTGCCGCGCTGGGATGTGCCGGCTGGGATGCAGGCCAGCTTGAGCAGGAAATTATTGACAATGTCTGGCTGACGGTACCTGCCAACGCCGATCTGCTGTTTTCGGAGGACCACAGCGCAATGGCGGATGCGGCAGCTGCTATGCTTGGCGTGAGTTTGAGCCAGTTATCCACCCTGTCAGGACATTCTTAACATCCGCTTATGGAAGCGTACCCACAAAAATATCTCAAGCCGCTCAAAGTGCTGGCCTTCGATTTTGGCACCAAACGCATAGGCGTTGCTGTTGGCCAAAGCCTAACCGGCACAGCGCAGGCGCTGTCAGTATTGCCGGCAAACGATGGCATACCGGACTGGATTCAGTTGGAGAAACTGGTTAGCGACTGGAAGCCGGATGCATTTGTTGTCGGGTTGCCATGGAATATGGACGACAGCGAGAGTGAACTGCTGATTCGCGCCCGCAAGTTTGGCAACCGCCTGGAGGGCCGTCTGCATAAACCGTGTTACGGGATTGATGAGCGACTCACCTCGTTTGTTGCGCGGGGCGAGTTACTGCGCGGTGAATCCAGCGGCGCGGTCGACAGTCTGGCCGCGCGCCTGATTCTGGAAGCTTGGTTTGCAGGCTTGCCCGTGCTTACACCATCGTAAATACCAGCCTGCCCACACCCTCGATGGCGGCGTCCACCTCGTCGCCTTGATTGGCAGCGCCAACACCCGCCGGGGTTCCGGTGAAGATCACATCGCCGGCTTTTAATGTGTAATAGGTCGACAACTCAGCAATAATTTCATCGACTTTCCAGATCAGATCCGACAGATCACCACGCTGTTTTGGCTGCCCATTTAAAGAAAGCGTAATGGCACCTCTAGCCAGCCAACCGGTTTTGCTCACAGGAATCAACGCTGACACCGGACCTGAAAAATCAAACCCTTTGGCGGTATCCCAGGGACGCCCTTGTTTCTTTGCATCAGCCTGTAAATCGCGGCGGGTAAAATCAATGCCCACGCCATAGGCGTATACCGCCTCACGCGCCTGCTCCAGCGTCAGTGATGAACCGCCCTTGTGCAGGGCCACCACCAGTTCAACTTCATGATGCAAATCTTTTGTTCGTGTGGGGTACGGCACTTTGCCGTCGGGCACAAATACCGCATCAGCCGGTTTACCAAAAAAGAACGGCGCTTCCCGTGAAGGATCGGCGCCCATTTCTTTGGCGTGCTCGGCATAATTGCGGCCAACACAATACACTCTGTTCACAGGGAACTGCGCATCATCACCCTGCACCGCCAATGTCACTTGCTTCAATTCAAATATGGTTTTCACGCTATTGGTTTCCTGACCTGAAATTTATAAAAATCTTAAATGGGTGCACCGGGTGGCATCGGCAACGGCGCACTTAACAAACTGTTTTCCGCACCGCGCTGCAGACGGTTTTCAATTACGTCCCGCGCCATCTGGTAGTGGGCCTGCCACGGACTGTCGGAGACAGACTCTGCATCACCCAGCCACTCATCCAGATTAGCCAAGGAGTGGTTGATCATGGCTTTTACCTGATTATCAACGCGCTCCGACTGCAGAACAGCCAGCATGCGATACAACACAACATTATTGACCGCACGTTGCACACTGCCCAACTGATCCGTTTGACGCGGTGCATAAAAAGTATTTTCAAGCAGTCGTGACAACACCAACTGCACCGAAGGCAGTGTGTTGTCCAGCATATTCAGGTTGTTGATACGCGTCAGCCGTTCGGCCTGCAGAATTCCGGCAATGGTGTGATCTGCCGCAGTTTCCGCGATGGTGGCGAAGTCGACCCCCACCGCGGTGCGCAATGGAAAACTCTCCCGATTGCGCCCATACCCCGGCGGTTTGGGCGGAATGACGGACAATATATCTGGCGATAACGCAAGTAACTCGGGCCTTAAGGTCAACAGCAGCGCATCGAGTGCGCGCAGCTGGCGGGCGGCATCGACCGGCACAACCAATGGCGACTGTGGTGCGCTGCCGTCGTAAACCGAATATTCATAGTACGTACCGCCCACCAAGCGATGCACTGCTGAAACCTGATAACGGTGTAACAAATACAAAGGCACCAGAATCTCTTCCAGCTCGGCATACGGTTGCCCCACTCGCAGGTTATCGGAGCCAAACCGCTGCAAGGCGTCAGCTCGCACATCCAACAGGCGTTGCAATTCTTCTACCGGATCAGCGCCATTGTCCCAGACATGCGAGAGCGGATGGGCACCGCCTTCTGCGTTGGTATCCAGATCGGTGATGTAGTACAGACCGGCATCTTTGTTCTCTTGCAGAATGGCAGCCAGACCCGCCGCCTCTGCGTCCGCATCAGCGAACTGGCTGTAGCCATATTTGATGGTCTGGTAGTCCCATTGCCCCAGCCCGATGTCATAGGCATTCAGCGCATCCAGAACACCCTGATCACTAATCTCCAACGAGGGATGCGGGTAATCCATCACCGACGCCCGGTTGTTAACACTGGCGGCAAAATTGTGGGCGATACCCAGAGTGTGTCCGACTTCATGCGCCGATAACTGGCGTATGCGTGACAGCGCCAACTCCTGAATCGCCTGATCTGATCCTTCAGTAGCCAGCCCCATCAAGGATTGAGCAATGCGATAGTTCTGCCTGACGCGCAAAGAGCCTAAGGTCACTTTGCCCTTGATAATTTCACCGGTGCGCGGATCAATCACACTGGAGCCATAAGACCATCCGCGCGTGGAGCGATGCACCCACTGAATCACGTTGTAGCGGATGTCCATGGGGTCGGCGTCTTCAGGCAGAATCTCGACCTGAAAAGCATTTTCAAAACCGATGGCTTCAAACGCAGAATTCCACCAGCGCGCGCCGTCCAGCAATGCACTGCGCACCGGTTCCGGCACACCAGCATCCAGATAATAAATAATCGGCTCAACCGCTTCGCTGCGGGCCGCTGTGGGATCACGCTTTTCCAGACGGTGACGGGAAATATACCGACGTGTCATATCCTCATTAATGGGCGCCGCATAATCCATAAACCCCCGTGACCAGAATCCGGATTCCGGATGAAAGTCGCGCTCTTGATAACCCGGTTCTGGCAGTTGCACAAACGAGTGGTGCTGACGCACCGTGATGCTCTCCGGTGTGGGTGTCACTGAACGCACCAGATTGCCGGGCTGATTACCCGCGAACGTCAGCTGGGCTTCAAACTCAGAGTTCAGGGGAAAGTTGCGGGTTCTGTCCATGTAGATGGCCGACCGCTGTTTGTCGACACTGAAATTTCCCTGCTGACTGCTGGCCAGTGTCGCCGACACACCGTGCGCATCGGTGAGCAGAAAATCCGTCAAATCAATCAAAACAGCGTCGGCATCGCTGGCCAGTACTGTAAAACCGGCGAGTATGGATTCGGCAAACGCTTCTTGCACAGACAGGCGTTCCGCGGCACTGTCTGAGTCGGCGCGATAATCCAGATTGATGTGTTTGAGAAACACTTTATTGCCGTGGCGCTCAAAGCGTACTACCCGGCTGTCGCCCACCTGGCCGCGATCAAGACCGATATCGTTGGATCCAATACCCGTGGACAAGGCGTTGGCATACAGAAAATCTTCGTTCCAGCGATCGACTTCCAGCAGCAACTGGCCGGTAGCAGGTTTGTAATAAAAGTCGAAGTAACCCGCCTGATACTCAGCATCACTGGTCAGTTCATCCCAACTGGCAGCTTGCGCATATGACCTGGCGAAGAATTGGCTGCCTGGCACCACAAGCGCCAGCGCTATTATCAGACGCGTTAAACAACGAACAACAGCAGTGGTGGATATCATGAACATAAACTCCGGGTTGTCAGCCTTTAGGGCTATCACATGGATATCCGGAGCGTAACACAGCGACAGGTCTGGACAGAACTGGGTCAATTGAGCCTGACTGTTTATGGCAGATAGCTGTTTATGCCAGGTAAGTGTTTATGCCAAATAACTGCGAAGCCGCGGATTAACGTCGTGTCGTCGCAGCAACTGCTCCAGCGCCCACTGCAATTCTGCCGGCACCTCGCGCAGGAATCTGACCTGCTCATTATCCAGCAGTGCAACGGGCACGCCATCCTTGTACAGCAGGCGATTGCGCGTGGTTTTGGCCAGTTTTACATCGGGCAGAAACAAGGGCAGGTTGTTGACCGGATCCACGGCGGACAGACTGCAATAAATCGCCTCATTAAAGTCGCTGATAAATTTTTCATGCTCGCTGCCTGCGCGTTCCAGATGTACCTTGCGCTCAGCCAGTTTTGTTGCTGCCTCGCGCAAAGGCGCAACATTTTCTGGCAAGGTAAATTGTTCACCGCCCAGACCTTCGATAAAACGGCCACCGCGCAGTTTGCCCTGCAATTCCTGACGCCGCAGCACCGGCAGCAGATCACGCCACGCGGGGGCAATGCTCTCTCGCGCCACAATCTGGCGACTGATGACGCCCCAGCGTTGCAGGTAAACCGATACCAGTGTCTCCAACGCAGGCTCGTCCAGATCGGCAGGCTCAGGCTTGTACAACAAAGACCAACGGCCAGCGTCTTCCACGCTGTAACCGGTGCGTCGGGAACGCTGTCGCCCTGACGCGGCAGCGGAACCTGCGGTGCCCGATGCTCGGGAACCTGATGCTGCCGTGCCAGACATGGCCATGCCGGACCGTAATGAAGGCTTGCGCGCATCCGGCGTCAGCAGCGCGCGCAAGCCGGTAAAACCGTCACTGGTGAGCAATCCACTGGCGACCAGTTCAGACAGCGCCTGCTCCAATTGAGCAGGCAACAAACCGGTACGTTGTCTGATCTCGGCAAAAAAGCTGGCGCCGCGTTTTTTGAGGTCATTCAACACCGTTGCGGCATTACCCGACAGATCGGGCGTGGCTGTCGGGACTGGCGCGGCCAATTGCTGCCAGACATCCATATTGATACGCGATGCAATCGAAATGGGCGTGGTCTTGATCGGCCCGCCACTGCGTTTGCTCCCCGCGCGTACTGCGCTGATCGCTGCCGGACTGATAAAACGTCCCCACCCCAGGCGTCCGCTCACACACAACAGATCCAGCCATGACGGGTCATAAAAACTCAGGCGCGCGGGCAGGATATCGCCCTCCCAAGCTGCCGCAGGAGCAGACATGCCATCAAGCCTGTCCATGGTTCGTTGCAATAAGGCCTGCGCTTCCGGCCCCGAAGGCAATGGCACTGGTCTAGGTTTGATGGTCTGAGTGCGCAGTTCATGCAGCCCGAACAAATACAGTGTGTACGCCTGCAGGGAAACCGGCTTGATAGACTCGCGATGTGCATCGAGGGTGTAACGGTGAATACGCTGCAACAGTCGCCTTTCACACCATTCCAGAGACGCATCATCCGTGCGCGCAACATTGGCTTGTGTAAAACGGCCGCGGAACACAAAACCCTCCTGTTCGAGCATCAGCAGCGCCATGTCTATTTTTTTTACCGGCAAGCCGCTGATTTCTGCCAGCTGCACTGCCGTGACCGGGCCCGACACATCCAAACGTCTGCGCACAAAGGTTTGTAGGGCGGCATCGGCCTCAATGGTTTGCAACATTTTTGCGGGCAGCACCGGCTCCTGCTCACACAGGGCCGCGGGAAACATCGCACGCCAGGCGGGCAGCATTTCTGCGGTCAGCATTATCGCGGGGGTGACGTCTGTCGCCAGCACTTTGCACACACGGCCCTGCTCATGTAAACCTTCGAACAGGCGCTGCAGTGTGGCTGACGACAACTCCGCTTCGGTCATAAACCCCGCGC
>CALQJO020000015.1 GCA_943330915.2 Rhodoferax sp. OV413
AACATCCGGAGGCCTGCGGCGGGGCGATCTGCGTCGAGGAACAATCAGAGGCGCAGCCTCGTTCCGAGACCCAGTCGCCCTGGTGCAGGCCGGGGAACTCCGGCACTGCACCCCGGGGCAGCCAATGTGCAAATAAAAAACTACTCACCCGGGTGATAACGCCGCTGCTCCCGCGCGTTGACATCCTCAGGATAAAACGCCACCGACTTGAACTCCCTGTCCACATAACGCTGCGCCTGATCATCAAAATGCGGCGACGCCGGGTCACTGTTTTGCCCACCCGCCAGAATCGAAATAGCCTCAACTCGCTCCCCGAACTCAACCACCGCAACAAAACTGTTACCCGAGTTGCCATAAATGCGGTTTGTCCCCGGAAATGCCCGCGCCCCGAATGACGCCAATGCACCCCAGCGCGACGATGCCATACCCACCGGCAGACTGGGCGCATTGTCACTGTAAGGATGATTGATATCGCCGGTGATACGCTGGAAGCGATTTACCTCACCCCAGGGTGTATTCCAGGTGCCAAAACTGGCTGTGAGTTCCGCCAGTGTTTCACGGAACACACGCAGCTTGTCGACCGCGGAAGCATCCGTGCCCAACCAGTTGATCTGCTCCAGTTGCGTCATGCCCGCGGGTGTTTCAATCTCCTGCGCTGCATTCATGCCGTAAAAATGTGCCAGTGTCATGGCAACAGAATCAACGCTGACATCAAAATTCCAGGAACGCAGCGTTTCTATTGGCTGCTCCAGATCCGGCCAGTCCGTTTCCAGTTCATCCCACGCGCTGACCAGACCGGGAATCATCTGCTCAAAACCCTTCAGCGTCGGATCATAGGCCAGATCCAGCAGGCTGTTGATATCCAGCCCCGAGGTGGCTGACAACAGTTCAACGGAGTTGAGTTGACGGAAATTTTCCGGATCCGGCGCCATATACGGAGGATAGTTGGCAGGATCGGGGCTGAACTCGCCAGAGACGGTATACGGTGTTGCATTGCTGTTCTGAATCCAGCCATTGGGCGGATTGACCACCATCACGGTTTCTGCAACCTCATGCACACCTTGCCAGTCGGTCGCGGGATTGCTGCCATCTACCGGCTGGGAATAATCAAACTGCGCGTCGCGTCGCGGCATAAAATTGCCGTGGAAATACGCGATGTTACCCTCTGCATCTGCAAACACCGTGTTGTTGGATGAGTTGGTGCGGGTGTCCATCATGGCCAGGAATTCATCGTAGTTGGCCGTTTTCATCCGTTGATAAGACTGGCTCAGTGCGTCAACCGGATTCCAGTTGATGCGCGTGACTACCCACTGGTCATCCAGCATGTGGGTGATCGGGCCCTGATGTGTGCGGTAAATCGGAAAGCTGCGCTCGGCGAACTGGTTGTCACCGGTGCTGTAACGCAGTGTCACTTCTGAGGTTTCTACCGGCCTTAGCTCATCACCATAGCGGTATTTGAGTTCGCCGTTGTCGTTGACAACCTGATGAACAAATTCGTCCATGAAGTCGGCGAAGGTGCTGGTATGCATCCAGCCGGTGGTTTCGTTAAATCCCTGGTAGATAAAGAACTGTCCCCAGGTGGCCGCGCCGTAAGCATTCAGGCCTTCTTCGCTGACCAGGTGATATTCACCACGGAAAAAGAAACTGGTATGCGGATTGATCAGCAGCAACGCGTTGCCACTGGCGCTCATGTCGCCGTTGATGGCAATGCCGTTAGAGCCGGCGGGTTCGTCAAAAATGCTGTCGGCCAACGGGGTTGGTGGCAGTTGCGCGATGGTCGCGTGCTGATCCGGTTGGTTGGCTGAGGCCAACGGTAATGCTGCAACGCGGGCGGCGGCGTCTGAGTACAGCGCCTCGATACCGCGTGTTGAGATGGCTTCAATGTCTCCACCAATCGAGCCTTCGAAGAAGTAAAAAGGCATCCAGTTCTCAAAACGTGTCAGCAGCTTGGGTTGTACTTGCGGGTTAGAAGCCAGATAAAAATTCAGCCCGTCAGCAAACGCGTCGCACAGGGCCTGCAACCAGTCCGGCGCTGCGGCATACGCTGCTTTGGCTTCGTCTTCGCTCATGTACAGGCGCGCGCGCAGGTCGCTGTACAGTGCACCTTCACCCTCAACTTCGGCGAGTCGGCCAATGGCCCAAGTGTAGTTGCGTTCGATACGCGGGAAATCATCTTCGGCCTGTGCGTACAGGAATCCAAACACGGCATCCGCATCGGTTTGCGCGTAAATATGCGCAACGCCGAAGTCATCTCGCACAATCTCCACGCGTTGCGCGATGGCGTTGAGCCGTTGAGTTTCGGCACTGAACTGTTGATCTGCGACGGTGTTGTCTGCCACTGGCGGTTCCAAAGGCGATTCCGCAGGCGAGCAGGCGATGAGCGTGAACATGGCGACTGGCAGAATAACCGCCTGTCGCATACCCAGACGGATGGATTTTTTGAGTGAGCAGTTCGTAGAGGCGAAAAAATTCATCAGGATTCCCCGTGAGCCGATAATTTCTCAGTCGCGTACCACGCGATAAAACCGAGCACAATAATGGCCAGTGCAATGCCGGCTTCCTGAGGTCTGTTGATAACAATAAAACTGAGTGTCCAGATAACAATGCTGCTGTAAACAAGTGGTGGCAGCGGATACAACCAGGTGCGGTAGCCGTTGTCGTCGGCCTTGTTCTTGATGTCCGCACCTTTTTTGTAACGCAGCACAAACACACCCAGCACGGTGGCCAATGAACTGAGTCCGAGAATAAAACCCGAGAAAACCAGAATGGATTCAAAGGTTGATGTCAGAATAAAAATCAAGGTGAGGATGCCCTGGGTATACACCGCAGTTTGTGGAACGCCACCTTTGTTATGAACTGACAAGCGGCGGAACAGACGGAAGTCTTCTCCCATCACCTGTAAGACCCGTGGGCCCGCCATCAGCATCGCTGACACCGTTGAAATCAAGAGCAGGGATAACACCCCACCCATCATCAGAGCGCCAGTTTCGCCAAAGGTTTCCTGGGCGACGATCACCCCGATCTCCAGTTGGCCCTCCAGTAACTCCATAGGCACGGCGTACAGAAAGGTGGCATTGAGGGCCAGGTACAACAGCATGACCACCGATGTCCCTGCTATCAACACAATCGGCACTGAACGGCCCGGGTTGTCGATTTCACCGGTGATGTAAGTGGCTGCGTTCCAGCCGGTGTAGGCGTAATTCACATAGATCAGTGATACCGCAAAGGCGCTGCTGGTCAGCAAAGCACCATCACCGGCGACCGGCAGCAGATTGACCGTTTGAGGTACATCAACGGACAGGCCAACCAGCAGAACAAATCCCAGAATCAATCCGATTTTAATCAGAGTGAACCAGTTCTGTAATCCGCCGCTGGCCTTGTGACTGCGGCCGTGCACCACGGTCACGATGGTGACCAGCAACAGGGCAGTGAGTACACGGTTGATCTCGACCGTATTCACCAGCGCCGAGTCCAGATACGCTGCAAAGGTCATGGCGGCCAGCGCTGTGGGCGCCGCAAAACCGACTGTCAGCGACACCCAGCCCGAGACAAATCCTACCGATGGGTGATAAAGCTGGCTGAGGAAATTGTATTCGCCACCGGAGCGCGGCAGGCGGCTGGCCAGTTCAGCATAGGTCAGCGCGCCACACAGCGCGGCGATGCCGCCCACCAGCCACAGCATCAACAGCACAAAACTGGATTTGATATCGATGATCTGAAAACCGATGCTGGTGAAAACGCCGGTTCCTACCATGTTGGCGATCACCACAGCAATTGCTGTGATGGGCGTGTAAGAGCCGGCTTTGTGCATAAAAAATGTCCGATAAGAAGGTCGTTAAAATCAATCGTCAGACGGCGCTTCGTCCTGGATCAGTAGTTCATAACACTCGATGGCCTCCATGCTGGTGCCGTCGCGCCACACAATGCTGTCTTTTCCGATCTTGCGCAGTCCGGCATTTCGCAGCACTGCCCCTGATGCTGGGTTGCGCTTGAGGTGTCTGGCATAAAAGCGGGTAATGCCCAGCTCCGCAATACCAAACCCGATCAGCGCTTCAACCGCCTCGGTGCAATAACCTTCGCCCTGAAAGGGGATGCCTATCCAGTAGCCGATTTCAGCTGCGTGCTGCTCGCGATTAAACAAGCCAACAGCACCGATGATGTCGTCTTTTTTGCGCAAGGTCACGGCAAAGGTGACGGCGCTGCCTTGCTGCCAGGCCAATGCCTGGTCGCTGATCCAATGCTCTGCTGCACCATCGGGATAAGGATGCGGGATGGTGCGAGTCATTTCTGCCACGTCGCGCTCACCTGCCAGTGTCTGAACACGCTTGGCATCGTCCGCCCGGTAAGCACGCAGGCGCAGGCGCTCGGTTGCCAGCGTGGGTTGTTCGTTGATCATGTGTCATGGACTCCTGCCGGACATTGTGTTGAGTCGTAGCTTACATTAATTGGCAATGGGTTTGATGGGGACGGAGAGATCATTTTTTGTACAGATTTAAACCCGTATTTTTCCACGTAACGAGGCGGATGGCGGAGCCAATATCCGGACGCTGTTGCTCACTTCGTCGCAGCAACGGTTCACGCAAACCACACAACCCACAGTTTGGTGATGGCATCGCCTGCGATCAGAAACCCCGCGATGCCCAGCATCCAACCCAGTGCTGATTCAGCGTTGCGGGTGATCCACTGATCAACGCTGAGTAACATCGGTCTGATGCGCTCTCCCACAATCATTCGCATGATAAATAGCACGATGGCGGGCAAAATCATCAGCAGGCAGTAGGACAGCAGCAGAGCAAAAACCAGATGCCACGGGAGTTGAACTGAAGCAATCAAAGCGATGGCGCCCAGATACGGCAACATGAATGCAACTTCCGCCAAGGCAGCAAACAGCGCCAGACCCATCAGGAAACGCGCGGATGATTGAGCATCTGCCGCTTTTTGTTTCCAGCGCTCCACGCGAGAGGATGCGCCGGGTTTGCTGCCGTCAAATCGAAAACTGATCACAAACAATCCGATGCCGATAGCCAGTTGCGCGATCAACACCATTAACGAGGTTATTGACGTTGTCGGCTGCGCTTCACTGGTCTGCGCAGGACTTTCTGTGCCAGCAAGCATGTCCGCGCCCAGCATGATTGCGAGGCCCATCAACAGATAAAAACCTGCAATCGTCAGCAGGTAGATCATTATGCTGGATGCACGCAATTCGCGGTGGTCCATCAACAACCAGATCGGTATCAGCAGCGTGCCAATGCTGGTGCTGTCTATCAGCGCGAGTCCCATCAAGCTGATCAATAACTCAATCGTCATGCGTGTGTCCTCTCAGGTACTTTTAAGGCGCAGGCAGAATATTCAGCTGCGACAGAATTTCCCTTGTTATTTCAAGACGTTTGGGTACAAACGTCTCGTCAGGGTTCTGCGCTAGCAGCAGCGTTGCAAAAAAATACACCTGATCGCCTTTTTCAACCCAGCCAACTGCCCAGCCGGTGTTCTCAAGGTCTCCCACCACTGCCAGGCCAGTTTTTGCGCGCAGTTGGTAGCTGTCGGTTTCTTCCATCAAGGCGATATCTTTGACAGTACGGATCACTTCAGGACGAAACGGCAGCTCGCTGTTGTACAGACGGACCATAAACTCGATCTGCTGTCGCGGGGTGATACGCAGATCGCCGCTGAGCCAGAATGTTTCCAGCCCGCCATCCATGTTCATATTGCCGTAGGATGCTTCGCGCAGCAGCACACCCATGCGCCCGGAGCCGATTTCCCGCACCAGGTGCTGATAATGCGCCGCTGAGGAAACCCTGAACGCATCTCTCAGGCTCAAGTCGGTGTTGGTTTCTGTG
Source organism: Rhodoferax sp. OV413 (assembly GCA_943330915.2). GTDB lineage: Bacteria > Pseudomonadota > Gammaproteobacteria > Pseudomonadales > Pseudohongiellaceae > Pseudohongiella. The sequence continues at coordinate 5,838 of CALQJO020000015.1, forward strand.
CGACTGCGTGTCACCCCATCCCAGGGGATGATTTCATCTGCGGAATGAATCACCCGCGTCTCCAGTGCCACCAAGGAACTGAACAGCTTGAAGGTAGATGCCGGCAGTGCTGGCGTGTCCACCCACTCAGCATGCCCGGCCATCCAGCGCTGATTGTTCAGATCGTAAATCAGTGTGGTCCCCTTAAACCCGCTCGCATCCAGCACTGCCCGAGCGGCGGGGAGTTCCTCAACAACCGGCTGTGCGTGGGCCAGTGTCACCGCAGACAGATAAACAATAACGGCCAAACAAACACGACGTAGCATCAGAAATCTCCTGTTATTCATGCCTGAAAGTTCAGGCGACCCTGTAACCACGTTGATCAAAGCGTTGAGGCAATATACGCATCCACCGCCCGCTCTAGTACCGGCAACGGCACAACACCCAATCCCAACACGACATTATGGAACTGTGCAATTTCAAACTTGTCCCCCAGCGCCGCGCGCGCTTTCTCCCGCAATTCAGTAATGCGCAGTTGCCCCACCATGTACGAGGTGGCCTGACCCGGCATCACCACATAACGCTCGATCTCACTGGCCTCGATACCAAAATCAATGGCCTGCTCACGAGTCCAGCCTTTGGCGTGCAGACCCGTATCTACGACCAGACGACGCGCGCGGAACAGGGCCGAATCCAACTGACCGAGTAAACCTTCAATGTCACCGTCATACCAACCGTACTCATTGGCCAGTTGTTCAGCATACAAGGCCCAGCCCTCGCTGCTGGCGGCACTGCCACCAAAGGCGCGAGTCTGCATAAATTTAGGCAGATTGGGGTCTTCGCCCACCAGTGCAATCTGGAAGTGATGACCCGGAACGGTTTCGTGATAGACCAGCGAGCGCAAGGCAAAATTGGTCAGACGACTGGGGCGCAGTGGCATCTGAAATATACCGGGCCGCGAACCGTCCAGCGGTGGCGCGGTGTACGAAGCGGCTGCGTTATCCCAGCGGAAACGGGGGTATGGCTGCGCGATCACCTCCGCTTTGGGCATGCGATCGAACAGACCGCCGACCGATCGCTCCAGGGCATCGGCGATCATGATGTCAATATCCCGCATGATCTGCGCGCGGCCTTCGTCATCGTTTGAATAGGCAAGCCGTTCACGTAAGGTCGCCACCCGCTCCTGAATGCTACCATCGTTCAGTCCCAGCTGACGCAGCAGGCCGTCCATGGTTTCTTCGATGCGCGCCACTTCGCGCAGTCCAATCTCATGAATCTGGTCGGCGGTGTAATCTGTGGTGGTGTAACGACGCAATTGGTAGGCGTAAATGTCCGCCCCATTCGGGAAACGCCATAAACCGGCATCAGACGTTGCGCGTGTCTGTTGACTCTGCAAAGCATCCACGGCGGCCTGCCAGGCGGGGTAAACTTCCTGCTCAACAACCATTGCCGCGCGCGCGGCAAACTCAGATCGCTGCGCATCTGTAACATCCGCCAGCTCAGCTGTTTTGCTGATCAAGGTGGTGGTCAATGGATTGTCCTCAGCGGGCCCGCTGATAAAACGACTCAGTTGCTCAAGTGTGGCCGACAGGATAAAGGACGGCGGAATGATGCCGCGCTCGGCCAACTGCCGCGACTGCAGCAGCGCCTCGTTCATGCGCTCGTCGACCAGCTGCAGTCGCACGAGATAACTTTCCATGTCAGCCAGCGAACGCAGTGGATGCACAACCGTCAGTTGATTGATCAGATTGACGTTGGCGCCACTCATCTGTTGCAGAGGAAAGTCGTAATCTTCAAATGCTTCACCTTCAACAATCATCTGCAATTGCCACTGCATCACTTCAGCGGAAATGCGCAGAGCGTCCGGCAAACTGCTCAGGTCGTACTGAGCCAGTTGCTCCAGCCCGCGGCGTGCCTGCTCCAGCTGCGCTTGTCTCTGCTCAGGACCCAGCGGCGTCAACTGTTGCTCCAGCAAGCGCTGCTCTTCACCGCTGAAGTACCCGGTACTGATGGCCAGATTGGGATTGGCGCGTACCCACTCGGCGGTGAATGTCTCAAAAAATTCTTCAATTGGTTGAGGCTGAGCGTGTGCCAGCGATACTGTCAGCGGCAGGGCGCACAGATAACGGGCAACCGATTGTAAAGAAAGGGATCGTAACGATTTGTTCATGCAAAACTCCGTGATGTTGCGGTTATCAGAACCAGGCGACATCATAATCCTTTGCCAGAACTTTGTTGAGAAAAGCTTGGATCTTGCTGAAAAAATGATGGCAATTCAGAGGGGTACGCAATCAGTCAAACGCAGCGCAGTAAAGGAAGCACCTGGTTTAGAAGTCGGGCGCATCACGGAGAGCGGGAGGAGAGCGAAGGACAATCAGACGCGAAGCGTCGTCCTGAGGAACCTCCCGCTCTCCGTGATGCGTCTGACCTACAGTCAAAGCACTGTTTGATGCACTGCGTTTTGAAGTCAGGCACATCACTGGCTACGGTAACGTCAGAGCAGAAGGCGGGAGCTTCCTCGCAACGACGCTACGCGTCTGATTGTTGCTCGCTCTCCTCTCGCCTCCTGCTCTGCCTTTATGACAATTGCCATCAAGAAACGCGGAATCCACTCATCGGCATCCCCGGGAACACCAGATCACGCAACAGCTGACCATTAAAACCCATGTGAGATTGCAGGATTTCAGCAATCAGGCTGCGCAGATCATTGGTTGGCTGCAGATCACGGCCTTCACGCAGATTGCCCTCGCTCAGACCCGGCCACGGCCCCAGCACCGCTGGCCGCGATCCATATTTAGTCAGTCCGCCACCGGCCAGGAAAGCCACACCTGCCGTGCCATGATCGGTACCCAGAGTGCCGTTAACCCGCACTGTCCTGCCAAACTCGGTCATCACCACCACAACGGTGTTCTGCCAGGTAGTACCCAGGGCAGTTTTAAGGCGAGTGATGCTGTTATCCAGCTCTGTGAATTTTCTGGGCAGGGTGCCTTGTGCACCGCCCTGATTGACATGGGTATCCCAGCCATTATTTTCCAGTACCACAATGTTGGGGCCACCCGGGGCTTTGAGGAAATTCCCTGCCGCATCAATGAGGGCGGTAAATCCCGTGGCTCTGCTCTTGCTCATGCCAGCGCTGACAATCGCCTTGGCATCAATCGCTTCCTGCAGTCGAGGTCCAAGAAAACTGTCGTCGCTATACAGACCCTGCAGGCGCGTAAGCGTGTCTTCATTCAATGCGGGCAACACCGACGGGGCCCAAGAACCAACGATGGCCTGACCCCTCAGGATCAGCGGTACTGATTGTCCCAGCGCCATCGCCTGTTGATGGCTTTGCGCCTGCAGCGCACGATTCAGCCAACCGGAGGCATTAGGCCTGGCCATTTCCAGTCCGCTTTCCAGCACATTCTGGCCATCAAAGTGAGATCGTTCCCGGTAAGCGCTGGCGATGGCATGCACAATACTCAGTTCGCCGGCCTTCTGTAATTGAAATAGACCGGGAAATGCAGGATGCAACGCAAAAAAATTATCAAGCTTGAGCAGGGTTTCATCCGCGGGAACCAGCGCTGCCCGGTGAGTGCGCAGGGCTGCATCGCCATATGGAATCACGGCAGCGAGGCCGTCCATCGCACCGCGCAAGATAATCACCGCTAGCTTGTTGTTGCCGGAGATAACACTGTTGGCCCAACTGAGACCCGGCAGGCTGCCGGCCGCTGCCAGGAGAGCTGCGGACTGGATAAACTGCCGACGGTTGATACGACTATTGTGTTGGTGTGTCATGTTATGCCCTCCACTGGAACTGCGGACTGGCCAGCAACAAGGTTAGCGCCTGGGTTTTGCTTTCAGAGCGGCGAATGGCTGTTTGCAGCGTTGGATTGGCCGACAATATCTGCGTGACTATATCTCGTGCGTCAAAATCAACCCCAACGGCACTGCTGACCATGTTGATAAATTCCAAACGCTTGATCAGCGCATCCGGTCCTCCCCAATGTTCGGCCTGTTCTGGCCATCCAGCCGGCGAAGGCGCAGTAAAGGGCGTCTGGTTTAAGCTACCCAGAGTGTCATTCAGTATGCCCAGGACACTATCACTGAGAGGAATGCCGGGCAGGGCGCGCGCCGTTGAGATCACAAAATCCTCTGCCGTCTTCAGTTTCTGCAGGCGCGGATCCCAGGCCTCGTCCAAATCAATCAATGCCTTGTGCAGGGTGGGTAAATCGCCACGGCTGTCGCGGAACACCTGAGCCAGCTTGACTACCGCTGATTCCGGTGCTTGGTCGGCAATAAAGTGTCTGACGAGTTTCCGGGCGATAAAATTTGCGGTAGCAGGATGATATGCGAGATCCCGAATGGCAGTCACAGCCTGTTGCAGTCCGCTGTCCACGTAGGATTTACCGAGGAATTGCTGGGTGCCCGGTTCATGCGCGCGGGTGTCGTAATAAAAACTACCAGCCGGTGTTTGCAGATCCGGTCGGGCGGCTGTGTTTGTTGGAAGATTAACGCTCCAGCCGGTCAGCATACGTGCCAGTGCAATAACGTCCGCCTGTTTATAACCACCATCGGCGCCTACGGTATGCAGCTCCAGCATTTCGCGCGCATAGTTTTCGTTCAGGCCGCGTTTGCGTTGGCGGCCGACAGGTGAGGTCGGGCCAAGTGACAGGGTATTGTCCAGATACGTCAGCATCACGGGATGCCCCGCGACACTGAGCAGCATGTCTTCAAAGCGGCGGTTCATGTTGTTGCGGATAGCTTCGTTTTCGTAAGCCAGACCCGCGTAGAGGGTGGTGGGCCTACTGTTGTCCAGCGTGACACTAAAATGATTTGACCAGAATCGCACCAGTCGCTCGGCAAACGGGGTGTCGGATTCAATTGCTACCGCCGTGCGCTGGTTGGCATGATGACGCAGCATGGTGGTGGCAATGCGCTGTGCGTCGCGAAGCTGCAGTTGTTCAGCTTCAGTGACTTCGCCATCCTGCTGAAAACGAATGCGTTGCCGGTAGTCGGCGTCAGCCATTTCAATCAGTTGTACCGAGTTGAGAAGCTGTGCGTAGCGTGGCGGCAGGCGGTTGGCGAGTGGAAGTTGTGCGCTGAGCCAGCCCTTGGGGTCTTTTGCAATCGATGTATGTTCCCCGGGCTGAATGCCGAGGCCAAATCGGTTGGCTGCAATAAATGGCGAGTACGTTGTCATGATCACGCTCTTTTTTGTTTGTGCAACATCGGAAACCGCGGCAAAAGCCTGGCCAATATTTGATACGTAGGGTGCCGTATTTTCCGTCGGAAAGAAACTGGGGAATTGTAAATGAGTGTTTGGTCAGGCGGGTAAACGGAGGTTCCCCGCCTGAATTGTCGTCACAGGTTGGTGCAATGTGCCCTTTCAGGTACTTCTCCTGAGCCCAGAGCGGTTGGCCAGGGAGCTGCAAACGGGTTGATGGGTTCGGCATTACGGCTGTCTATCCACAGTAACAATACCAGCATGATGGCAGCTGTTGTGCTGACCCGGGTTCTGGTCGGTAAAACAACACCGTTTGTTAAAGCGTTTTTTGCTGCCGAATCGATGCTTGTATTGAACAGTTTGTTTCTGTACCGGATGCCACTACGTGCCGCCATAGTCAAGCGACAGGGCATCAAGGTAGTACCAGCGGCCTTTGATCCGAACAAACCTGGAGTTTTCGCGGTGGGTTTTTGGCTTGCCATTTTCGTCCAGAAAGTGAGCGCAGAACTCCACTGTACCGCTATCGCCCTGTTGCGAGGAATCCAGTATGTCGAGGCCCAGCCAGTTGGAATCTACCGAGCCCAGGTCGTCTGCAGTGACCGCCGGCGCGGAATCCGGATGCCAGGTGTCTAACAAGTACTGGCCATAGCCGGTCAGCGCAAACGCTGCATAGCGCGAGCGCATCAACTGTTTCACTGTTTTTGGCAAGGCTTTTCCCGACAGGAATGGACTGCAGCAGTTGGAGAACAGTTTGCCGCTGCCACAGGCGCAAGGTTTCATACCGTGACTCCTGTACTGTCAGGGTGCCGTTCTATTTTGGTAATCTGTACCGGCCAATCCGGACGCCAGCGTTGCAGACCGGCTTGTCTGATGGTGGCCCAAAAACTGACAACGTACATAGACGAGATTCCTTGATGAGTGATTCCATGGTTGTTCATCACCCTGAACGATTCTGTTTTACGATTGACACAGATGGCATTGAATCCATTCTGCAATATCAATTGCAAGGTCAGCAGGTGGACTTTACACGTACCTACGTTCCGTCGGAACTCCGAGGCAAAGGACTTGCCGAAAAGCTGGTTCGTTATGGATTGGCGTGGGCCAGGGCTGAGCATCTGAGCATCAGCGCCAGTTGCTGGTATGTTGCCAAGTTTTTGACGTCAGTTTAACGCTGGAGAACGCCCACCGGCAGCCGGGATGTTCCTCGGCACGGCGCTACGCGCCTGATTGTGCCTCGCTCTCATCCCGGCCACCGGTGGGCTGGTGCCAGCGATTGAGCAGTACTGCAGCTCAAAAGTGGCGCTGAGGCCAGTCAAGTGCCGGGGCATGAGCGAAGAACAATCAGGCGCGTAGCGCCGTTCTGAGGAATGCCCCGGCACTTGACTGGCCGTAACACCTTTTAAAAATGCGTAAGCTTCAAGCCCGGCTGATCAAGGCTCATTGTCCATCGGCCGATCCGGCGACTGCGCCCACTCCACAACACTTTCGGCATACAGTTTCACATTCTCCATGCCGGCCACTTCACTCATGACAAACCAGTTAATAGAACCCATATGACCGGTGTTGCAGAAGGCAACGGTGAGCTCGTCGTCAGACGCGGACGCTGCTGACAACACGTCAGACAGATCACTGGCAGATTTCATACTGGTCTGATCAAAGAAACTGGCAAAACTCAGGTTCTCCGCGCCTTTGATGGTGCCGGCGCGTGCGGCCGTTGCTTGTGAGCCTTCAAAAAAAGCTGCCGGGCGGCCATCAATCAAGCGCGCTGCATCATTGGCTACCAGTTGCTCCATCTCTGCGGTATGCACGGTGTATGCCTCAGACCAGACTGGCACAAAGTCAGAAGCGGCCACGCTAGTTGTGTCAGTGCTGACAGCCAGTCCCGCAGCCTGCCAGGCTGCAAACCCGCCGTTCAGCACGGCCAGGTCTTTGATACCCAGTGACTTTAATGTCCAGTAAACACGGGTTGACGCACCCATATCCGCATCAGAGTTGCCTTGGTGCACTATCGCCACTGGTGTGTCCGGGGTAATGCCTAGTTGCTGCACGACGGCGGTCAGCGCCTCGATAGAGGGCACCTGGCCGGCATTGGTTTGCGGACCCCGGAAGCCGGCATAAGGCGCATTGAGGGCGCCCGGAATATGGCCCGTGGCGTAATCGCCGGTCACTGTGATGACACGTACTTCATCGGGCCCGGACAATATTTGATTGAGTTCCGCGGGCTCCAGCAAAGGCGCCCAGCCATCCGGTGCCGCTACCAGCAAACCTGTGTAACTGAACAGCAGCAAAAAGCTGAACATCTTGAACATTTTCATCGTGGATAACCTCTTTTGATTAACGCGGGACAACAATTGACATGGCCTGGGCTTCGACTGAGCAATCACGGGTGGGCGGCAACCCGCGCGCGCGAATGGCAGCAACCTCGGCCTTGGCGCCGGCCAGGTCGGAGCGGAACAGGGCGTCGGACTGCAATACTGCAACAGTGGCAGCGCCAATGGTCTGACCCTGAATAACATCCATAGGCCAATGTACATTGCACACCATCCGGCTGTCACCAAACGCCAATCCTCGTGCCTGGATCTGGTTGGAGCGATCGGGTGCAATTTCACTGAGAATCAGCGCCCATGCCCAGCCAATGGCTGTATGCCCGGAAGGGTAAGAGCCGTCGGTGCGTAAGGTCTCTTCAGCCCCTGCAGCGCAGATAGACTGTTGATTGACAACAAACGGGCGTGTGCGTTGATAGTGATTTTTTGCGCTGTAGGTGGCGAGGCCGGCATCCAGCAAGGTGCGCCGAAGGAGTTGGTAAAGGTAGGGGGTTTGTTCCTGTGTGATGGGCGCGCCCAATGCGCAGGAAAAAGTGCCAGCAGCGTTCGGAAATGTCAGATCGTTGTCCAGTGTGGCCAGATCCCAGCGCGGACCACCACGCAGCGCCTGGATTTTCTGGTTGACCTCTTGTTCCCATGCATACGCCGTGGAGTCCGGGGCGGGTGCTGACGGAATCAATGCCAAGGCGTCGGGTAGATCTTCCTCATGCAGGTATCCTGGCAATCGGCCAGGACGTATTTCCTCAACCGGCGCAGGCTGAGCAAATGCCTCCGGGGTCATCACTGCAGAGGCCAGGCCACACAGCAGCGGGCCTGAGAAGATCGCAGCAGATAAAAGCGTTGTTGGGTTTTTCATGCATTTTCCCTCAGGAACTTTTTGTTTCCGGCAGTATAATCACTTTGATTAATTTCGAGCGATTAAAAATTCAACGGGTGCTCAGGCATCGGCACAGCCACAAAGCAGGGGTAAAGGTTTGTCTGATCAAAACGTCAGGAGATTGCCGAGCAGCGAGAAACCCTCCAAACGAGAGTGTCTGAGTTGCGGTATGCACCATCAGCAGCTTGCTCCGGACATCGCTGATCGTATGAGTGAGCCACTGTGTATCAAGTGTGATGCACCCCTGTTCAGTCTGAGCGACGGTAGCACGATCACCGTGGACATTGCCCATCATCACGAGACGGTTGTGCAGGCGGTCGAAAAACTGGAACTAACCCTGAACAGGGCCTGGAAACAGACTCACGCGCAGACGCTGCGACTAATTGTTGGAGGCGGATTGATTCGCGATGCTGTCCTTGCGGAGTTGTATTTCAAAAAGACTCGCGGCACGGTGCTCGACTTCTCGGAAGAAAACCGTGGCTCGCTGATCATACGCATTCGTTAAGTTCAACGGCCTTGTCTGATGGTCTTGAAAAAACGTTTGATGGCGTTGACAGTGCCCCGGGCAGCGATCAGGAAACTGTACTTGAGCCGGTCACCTGCCGATAAATGACGGGTCGCATTTAAGTGCCCCATATGTCGGTGATACCAGGCTTGGCTATGCGCATACGTTGCTGCGCGACGTGAAACCCGTGTCATCAGAAACACAGCCAGCAACAGAAATAACAGTCCCGGTATGATCGGAAGAATGAGGCCTAGCAGGCCTATGACGAGAAACACAGCAATGAGCACGGAAATGCCGATTTTATAGATCAGCGGTATCGGTCGGAATATGGGTTTGGGCAACTGCATGTTGTTATCCTCGTATACAAGACCGATTGTGGAGATCAGCGACTGAATTAGCGAAGCATAAGTCATGCCCATGTTTTAACTTATTGAATTGGTTTGTGTATTGTTATGCAGGTTTGGCGGTCGCGGCGGAATCTGGCGTAAACCGCCGCTATTTGGTTAAAACCGTCACGACGTGTTACCGCATAAACTCCCTGGCCTGGTCAAGTGCCGTGCGGTCACTGTCTGCGGTGGCGGCAACAGTCAGTAATTGCTGATGGTACTGGCGGGCTTTGTCAGCATCACCGGAGTCTTCAGCAGCCTGCGCAGCTGCAGACAGTGTCAGGAAACGGTTGGGCTCTTTCGCTAGCGTGGCTTCCAGTGCTGTGAGCGCGTCAGCTGGCTGGCCAGCTTCCAGCAACATAATGCCCAGCAACTCCCGGGCGGGTGCCATGGGGCCGGGAGAGACGGAGGCTTTGTCGGTAGCATCTTCAATATCAGCAGCCTGGCTCATCAGCCGGATGCCTTCTTGCTGATTACCGGCAGCAAAAACCACCCAGGCGCTGGCCGCCTTGAACTGTATGTCAATCTGCTCTGTCCAGTAGGTATCTTGCCGGGCACGGGCGCGCTCCCGCAGTTCTGCCAGCATGTTGATGTCTTGCGCTGCAGCGTCCGGCTGTCCGTTACGGGCGGCACCCACCGCTCGGGCAAAGTGAGTGATGGCCTGGGTGTGAGGCGTTGTCTCGGCGGGCACGACTTCCAGTGCAGCCGCCGCTGCAAAGTCGCCGCGCTCAAGAGCATAGCGTGCAGGTATCGTTGCAATGGCAAATGCGCCGGCCTGTGTTGCACCAATGGCGGTAATGTCAACTTCGGACACCAGTGCTCGTGCACGTTCCACAACTTCCAGTGCCTTTTTATCCTGCGCCATTTGCAGGTATGCATACACCTGATAATCCAGTGCATGAAGCTCTTCGCCAGCGGTGCTGCTTTCGCGTGCAATCTGCGCAGAGCGCAGATTGCTGTCTACCGATTCTTGCCACATGCCCACGCGGGTGAAGGTGTGTGATGGCATGTGCAGTGCATGTGGGGCATCTGGCGCTAATGATGCATACCTGCGCGCAGCATTGAGTGCGCGCGCGGCCAGCGGTGGGTGATCATAGGCGTGAATGATGTAATGCGCGAGCCCGGGATGATCCGGGTATTGCATAAACAATGGTTCCAGAATCTCGGCGGCTTTCAATTGTTGTGAATAGGTTTTGTCGTTGGGGCTGGCAGTCTGGTTGGCAGCTAGCGCATAAAAAATCTGCGCTTCCATATCGTCAGGATGTTGCTCGACCAGGGCAGCCATGGCACCTTCGTATGCCAGGGTGCGGGCACCTTGGGTGCCTGGCTCGGTATTGGAAAACAATTCAGCAACCGCGTTGATGTAGGCACTTTCTCGCTCATCAGGTGAGCCGGTGCCCAGTGCCGCCTGCACGCTGGCCTGACCACGGGCGAGTTGCGCAGCGTTCCGTTGACCCGCAAACGGATTACCCCAGTGGCTGAGCGCTATGCCCCAATGCGCCACGGCGCACTCGGGGTCTTCTGCCAGTACTGCATTAAACGTATTGATAGCTTCAGCGAACCAGAATGAATGCACCAGTGCTACACCACGATTGAAGTTATCAGCCGTTGATGGACTGCAACTCGTAGCAAAGGACACGTTCTCGCTACCGATTTGATCTGCAGACGGCGTGCCATGCGCGGCATGATCGCCGTGCTGAGCCATGGCGGCAGGTATCGACGCGCTTAAGGCAACAGCGCAGAACAATGTCTTGGGTTGGAATCTCATGATGTGCTCCTGTTTTTTTATTGGGGACGGAGAGATCAAAATTTGATCTCTCCGTCCCCGGCTACTAGTTTGTTAATCTGCACATTGATTGTCAGGGAAAGTTCGGTCAGTGCCTCGGCGCGTGCCCTGCCTTCGGCTGTAATCCGGTACAAATGCGGTGTCATGGTCAACAGCTGCGAAATCTGCGTTTGATTGTTCAGCCTGATTCTATACCGTAACGAACGCTGTTCAAGTAGCGTGAAACCCGGGGGAGTATTCTCTGGCTGGTTGGCTGGTTTAATGCAGGGGTAAATTATTTCCCGCAGCTCAATCAGGTGGTCCGGCCCCGCGTCCACCTTGACCAATACGCCGTTTGCTGTGAGTACGCGGTTAAATTCCTGGTAAACCGGAAAACCGAACAGACATAAAACAACGTCCTGGCAAGCAGGTAGCAGAGGGAGATTGGCGTTACTGCCAACAATCCAGTCTGCATTTTTTTCCTGACGGGCCGCTGCCATCACGGCCCATTTGGAAATGTCTACGCCGGTTAGATGCAAACGCGATCCATTGTTGATTAACCTGCTTTTTGTCAGCTCGCGCAGGTAATAACCTTCACCGCATCCGGCATCCAGTATGCTGCTGGGTCTGTCTGCCGGGACACTGGCATTGACAAGATCGCTCACGGCATCTGCGATAGGTTTGTAATAACCTGTGCTGAGAAATTCCTGACGGGCAAGGACCATTTCCTTGCTATCGCCCGGGTCTTTGGAGCGTTTGTTTTGCACCGGCAATAAATTGATATACCCCTGTCGGGCGATATCAAAGCTATGTCCTGCCGGGCAGCGCCAACTGCCTTGCACACGCGTCAGTGGGGAGCCATCCATCGGACAGGCCAGCAGGTTTGGGAAGCTCAAGTCAGACATCGGGTCACCATGTCACACGCGTGTCCTTAAAAATATGTTTGGTGACTTTTTGCTCGTAAGGTGTGTCGAGTGTGCCGAGTGCAATGGCGATGCGATCGGGTGTTTCAGCCTGATTGGCCCAGGTCAGGCTGGAACCACATGTTGAGCAGAATCCACGGAAAACGCCTGGCGTCGACTCGTAAAGACGAAGCATTTCCTGACCGCAAAGCCACTCAAGTTGCTTGATGGATACATTCCCATAACTGCCGCAGGCTGCACCGTGCTGTTTCTGACACATGGTGCAATGACAATGACTGGTGGATTTGAACTCACCGTTCACGTGATAACAAATGGCGCCACAAAGACAGCTGCCTGCATAAGACATGTCCGATATCCCCTCTTTGATGTATTGTCCATGGTACTTGAAAACTTGGGGACGGAGAGATCAAAAAATGAACAACAGTAACGCTGCAATTAACCCGTTTGATTTGACCGGAAAAGTCGCCTTGATCACCGGCGGTAACGGTGGCATCGGCCTGGGGTTTGCCAAGGCACTGGCTGCGGCCGGCGCTGACGTGTGCATCTGGGGCCGAAACGAGCAGAAAAATGCTGAAGCAATCACGCAGTTGCGCGCATATGCGCCTAGGGTGAGAACTGAGGCGTTGGTCTGTGATGTTGCTGACGAACAACAGGTTAACGAATGTTTTCAGCAAACCCTGCAGATGTTTGGCCGCGTTGATACCTGCATCGCCAATGCCGGCGTGGCTAACGGCTTCAATCGCTTTCATGAAATGACCAGGGACAACTGGCGCGGTGTGCTGGATGTCAATCTGGATGGTTTGTTTTACACCTTGCGGGCGGCCGCAGGACATATGGTCGTGCGGGCAGAGCAGGGCGATGCCGGTGGACGTCTGATTGGCGTCTCCTCACTCGGTGCCTTGTGCGGCATGCCCCGGGCAGAGCATTACGCCGGCAGCAAGGGTGCGGTGATATCCATCATGCAGGGGCTGGCAGTGGAGTATGCCCGTTACGGCATTACCGCCAACAGTATTCTGCCGGGGCACATTCATACGGATATGACCGATAAAAACTACCAGAATGAGAAGTTTGCCAACGCAACACTCCCCAGAATCCCTCTGCGCCGCTGGGGTTCACCTGAGGATTTTGGCGGAATTGCGGTTTATTTGGCCAGTGATGCCAGCAGTTACCACACCGGAGACAAGCTGTTAATCGATGGTGGGTTTTTTATTGCCTGACTGTTTTGATAAAAAACATATAAAAAACAAATGGTTATGATTTGTCAGTATTGGCGCTGTACTGGGTATTGCCAGTTACGTCAGCAAAGTGAAAACCCAGCATCAGTGATTTGATGATATTTATGAACAAAATCATACTTATGCTGGACAAAATGAATATTTCACGTGAGAATGCGGCTACTAACGCACATTCTTTTAAAAATAAAGACTGCAATTACTGGAGCAGGCGGCATGAAAAACCTGACAGCAGCTCTTGTGGCGGCGACCTTATCTGTTTTGATAAACCCGGCTCAGGCTCAACAATCGAGCCTGTCCGGTTCGAGCATGTCTATGGAAAGACAGCACCAGCATGCGGTGCAAGCGGGCTATACGTTTGTTCGCACATCGCGTGGCGTCAATGAGCTCGTTGAGGCTGGCGATCTGGTGCGAGTTTCTGCAAACAGGCATGTTGAAATCCACAACGTGTCTTATCCCTACGCTCGCCCCCCTGTAAAAACATTGATTGAACGCCTGGGTTCTCAATACTTTAACGCCTGTGGTGAAAAACTCACCGTGACCAGTCTGACCCGGCCCATCGAACGTCAGCCAGCCAATGCTCACAATGATTCGGTACACCCGACAGGTATGGCGGTTGATCTGCGCATACCGTCCAAACAAAGCTGCCGCAACTGGCTCGAGAAGACACTGATTTCGCTGGAAGACAACAATATTCTGGATGTCACCCGCGAGCGCAATCCACCGCACTACCACGTGGCCGTGTTTCCAGAGCATTACGAAAATTATCTGGCCGGTGAGTCAGGTCAGAGCCAGGAGTACACCGTGCGTCGCGGCGACACCCTGTCTGCTGTAGCCGCGCGTATGGATACCACGGTCGCACAGCTTCGCGCTGCTAACGGATTGCGTGGTGATCTGATTAACGTCGGCCAGAAGCTGTTGGTGCCAGGATCTGACAATGTTGCCTCTGCCAGTTCGGCCCGAGTCATTGCCACCAATGCCAGCAGCGCACCGGTGGCTCCACAGCGTATTGCATCTGTCACTCAGGAACATAAAGTGCGGTCCGGTGAAACCCTTTGGCGTATCGCCAGAAGTTATCGCACCAGTGTTGAAGCATTGCGTGCGCAGAATAATCTTGCCAATGATTTGTTACGGGTAGGTCAGGTACTGCGTGTGGTGACAGATGAGTCGTAAGCTCTGACATCCAGCAGACTGCTGATCATGCTGTCTGCTATGTCAAACATTTTTTGCCGATGCGTGAATCAGTTCAGCATCGACCTTCAAACTCACCATAGGTTCAGTCCTCTAAAAAGACCCCGAGACTGCGGCGTTTTTATAACGGTGCGGTGCGCCTGCTGAATACCCGCATTCAATCGTTTCCACATCTGTTGCTGGCGCGGCCGCTTGGATTTAAGGAGGCGGAGTTTTTTGAAGTCTCCGGTGTGCATCAACGCGCCGCACCACGCTTGGACATTACCTGACATGACCATTAGACAAACACTGCGCTACAAGACACTCATGCTGACCTTTTTGGCGGTGATGCTGCTTTCGGCCAGTACCTTTGGCGTTGCTCAGGATGTAACAGATGAACGCATTCTGTCGTTTCACAGCGATATCGACATCGCCGCTGATGGCAGCATGTTGGTCACTGAAACCATCCGGGTGCGTGCCGAGGGGGACAGGATTCGCCGCGGACTGTTTCGCGAGTTTCCGACACGTTACAGCGATGATGCGGGCAACACCTATCGTGTGGAGTTTGAAGTATTACAACTGCTGCGCGATGGCCAGCCTGAGCCCTGGAGCGCAGACATCTCCCGCAATGGCGTGCGGGTTGATTTTGGAGACGAGCGTTTACTGCTAGTGCCCGGTGACTACGAGTATCAGCTTCAGTACCGCACCAACCGACAGATTGGATTTTTTGAGTCCCACGATGAACTGTACTGGAACGTCACCGGCAATGGCTGGGACTTTGTGATCGATGCAGCCAGCGCCAGCATGGCATTGCCCGGGCTGGTCAGTGCTGAGCAGTTGGAAATCGAAGGCTATACCGGCGCCATGGGTGACACGGAAACCAATATTGAGGTGACCAGCGCGCAATCGCAGGCCCGGATTGTCAGCACTGTGCCGTTAATGCCGGCTGAGGGCCTGACCGTGGTGCTGAGCTGGCCCAAGGGGGTTGTGATTGAGCCCGGCGCGGCTGAACGGGCCGAATGGTTTTTATCAGACAATCTGGGGGTTCTGTTGGCACTGGCAGCTCTGCTGATCAGTACGGTTTACCTGATTCTCTGCTGGTTGAGGGTGGGACGCGATCCCCCACGCGGTGTTGTTTTTGCACACTATGAACCGCCGCATGACTTTTCCCCGGCGGCTGCTCGCTATCTGATGCAGATGCACTATGACAATAAAACCCTGACCTCGGCGATTGTCAGTCTGGCCGTCAAAGAGTGTCTGCACATTGATCAGCAGGGCAGCCAATACACACTGCACAAACGCCAATCTGCGCGGGCTCTGTCGATCGGAGAAAGTGTTCTTTACATGCATCTGTTCCGCGCCTCAGACACTCTGGTGCTGCACAATGATAATCATGCCTTGCTTAGCAAAGCCAAAGCCGCGCACGCAAAAGCGCTGGGCAAAGAGTTCAGAGAGTCCTATTTTGTCCGCAATGGCTGGTATCTGATGCCATCGATACTGCTAACGTTGCTGATGTTGTTGGTCACGCTCGGACAATCACTGGCCAGTCCTGTGTCTCTGCTGGTGTATGGCTCACAGATCCCACTGCATCTGCTGTTTTTCTGGCTGTTGCATCAACCGACGGCGCTGGGCCGCGAGATGATGGACAAGCTGGAAGGTTTTAAACTGTATCTGGAAGTCGCCGAAAAAGATGACCTGAACATTAAACATCCGCCGCAGTTAACCCCCGAGCTATTTGAGGATTATCTGCCATACGCCATTGCGTTAGGGGTGGAAGTGGCGTGGGGTAAAAAGTTCGCGTTGCTGTTCGCCGATATAAATGCGGAACAAAGGCAGCAGTACCAGCCCCACTGGTACATTGGCAGTTTTGATGCGGCACGCTTGTCAGCCTTTACTAAAACCATCGGCAGCGGTTTTGACAGCGCAATTTTGTCTGTCACTACTGCGCCCGGCAGTTCATCGGGTGCTGGGGGCGGAGGTTTTTCCGGTGGCGGTGGTGGCGGAGGTGGTGGTGGCGGGCGGTAACTCAGGCTCTCGTATTTCACGGTAAATTTTGATCACAATCAGTCAGTGATTTAAAACAAAGCGTCAGGTGAAACTTTACCGATGTGATTTAATAAAGGTCTGTGAGTTGTTCCGGGATTATCTTCATGGTTGAAATCACCTGCACATGGCGGCGGCTGTTGTCGGTTCTGATCTTGGTATGTGTGTTTGCCACGCCGGTTGCGGTGATGGCTGACGGCGACTTTGGATTGCCTGATCACCGCGGTAACTTTCATCAGCTCAGCCGCTACGCTGATCAGGCAGCCGTGATTGTGTTGCCATTCTCTTACAACGATCCGGCATCGCTGCTGGCCGCAGAGCAGCTAGCCGCTAAGCAGGCACAATTGGCTGCGCAGTCTGTGCGGGTTTGGTTGCTCAATGCCAGTGATGACGCTGATCTGGTCAGATCTCACACGGCATCGCCCGGCGATTTTCCGGTGTTGATCGACGGCTCACAAACGGTCGCCCGCACGCTTAAGGTTGAGCAACTTGGTGAGTTCATTATTCTGGATCCAAGGTCCATGGGTGTGCTCTACCGGGGTTTTGACGACATCAGCCTGTTGGATGGCGTGCTCACCGAAGCATTGGCCGCTAAAGCCAACAGCCGCCCCAGCCGTCTGGAAATTTCCACTGATCCTTTAGACGGTGCTGTGCTCACGTATCGCTTTATCGAGCAGTTTGCCGGGCGAGAGATTTCTTACCAGCAGGACATCGCGCCCCTGCTCAAGGAACGCTGCGCTTACTGTCACGTTGAAAACGGACTGGCGCCATGGGCAATGAATCGCTACATCATGGTGTTGGGCTGGAGTCCGATGATGCGCGAAGTGATGATCACACGGCGCATGCCGCCCGGACAGATTGATAACGCGGTCGGCAGCTGGGTCAACACACACGAACTCAGCGACGAAGAATTGGCACTGTTGGTGGAATGGATAGACCAGCGCGGTCCGCGCAGCGGTGATGGTGATCCGCTGGCCGAGCCCTTGCCAGTTATCGACGAGTGGTCATACGGACAACCTGATCTGATTGTTAATGTTCCGGAGCAATTCCTGCCGGCCACGGGCAATATCGATTTTCTGGTCAAGCGTGTTGAGCTCGATCTGCAGGATGACACTTGGTTAAGTGCGATTGCCTACGAAGTCGGCGACAGAAGTGTCCTGCACAGTTTGTTGATCTATGCGGTCGATAAAAACCTGCAAAGCAGCAATCCGGATGACCTGATCGCCAGCCCCGGTGCCGAGTTCATCAGCGTTTATGTGCCCGGCGAACACGTTGATGAGTTTGCGGCGGATTCGGGTTATCTGCTGGGCAAAGACAAAGATCTGGTGTTTAAACTGCGTTATCTGACGTCCGGCCGTGAAACGGTTGATCGTACCCGCATCGGGTTACATTTTAGTCACAGCCCGCCGCCACGGCGCATCAGAACGTTGGCGCTGGAAAAGCCCGACTTCAGTATTCCTGCTAATGCCTCTGAGCATCGGGAGGTCATGCTTTCTGAACCCTTGGCCAATGATGTGTTGCTGGAGAGTTACTCGCCCCATGCCCACAGCCGTGGGCGCAGTATGGCCATGAGTGTGCAGTATCCGGACGGTCGGGAAGAAGCGTTGATCAATATTCCCAACTTCAATTACAACTGGCAGCTGGCCTACCGGCCTTCAGAATTGAAGCGGATACCGGCAGGATCTGTATTCAGGGTGGAGACCGTGTATGACAACTCGGCCTCTAACCCGTTTAACCCCTCGCCCGACCAAGCAACCGGGCAAGGTTACCGGGTGGATTCAGAGATGTTCAGTCACTTTATTCGCATGGCTGAGTGAATTACTCAGCCAGCCCTCGACGGCGCAGCATGTGGATCATGTCCGGTGAGCGCCCCGCAAACTCCTGATAGATCTGCATGGCATCCACGCTGCCACCACGAGCCAACACGGTGTCGCGGAAATGCTGGCCCGCTGCCCGACTCATACCGCCATTTTCCTTGAACCATTCCACCCCGTCAGCATCCAGCACTTCGCTCCAGATATAGGAGTAATACCCGGCTGAATAACCGCCCATGATGTGCGAAAAGTAGGGCAGGCGATAGCGTGGTGGCACCGGTCCATAGTTGAGACCCGCCTCGGTGAGTACCTGCTGTTCAAAGTCGGTCAGTGCTTCCGCGCTGGGCACCTGATCAGGCGGCAGCTGGTGAAGGGCCTGATCCACGATGGACGATGCTATGTACTCGGTTGTGCCAAATCCCTGGTTAAACTGGCCGGCTGCCAGGACCTTATCCAGCAGCTGCTGAGGAATGCGTTCACCGGTTTCATAATGCGTGGCATAGTTTTCCAACACCTCGGGCCACGATGTCCACATTTCATACACCTGCGAGGGGAATTCAACAAAGTCGCGTGACACGGCAGTGCCTGCAAACAGCGGATAACGCACATCCGTCAGCAGGCCGTGCAGCACATGTCCAAATTCATGGAACATGGTGGTGGCTTCGGTGAAACTGATCAGCGTTGGTTCACCCTCAGACGGTTTACTGACGTTCTGATGCATGGCGATCACGGGTGCGCCGCCGAGCAAACCACTCGGTAATGCATAGTTGCTGGCCCAGGCGCCGCCACGTTTGCTCGGGCGTGCATAAAAGTCAGTGATGACCAGACCCAGCGCTGTGCCATCGGCGTCAGTGGCTTCCCAGATCTGCACGTCCGGGTGATACAACGGCAGATCGGGCCGTGCTGTAAAGTTGATACCAAAAATCTGGTTTGCCGCAAAAAACACACCTTTGGTCAGCACATTGTTGAGTTCAAAATACGGGCGCACCTCCGCCTCGTCAAAGGCGTAACGCTCCCGCCGGACTTTCTCGGCATAAAACGACCAGTCCCAGGCCGCCATTTCAAAAGGTTGAGCTTCTGTGTTGTTGATCAGCTGCTGAATATCGGCGGCTTCACGCTGCGCGTTGGCAACGGCGACCGGGGCAATGTCTGCCAGCATGGTATTGACGGCTTCTTTACTGCCAGCGGTTGTCAGTTCAAGACTGAAATCCGCATGTGTGTCGTAACCCAGTAACTGTGCGCGTTCAGCGCGCAGGCGTGCTGTGTCGGCCACCAGTGCGCGGGTGTCATAGTCATTGTCACGAGTGCCTCGTGCCAGAGAGATGTTGTGAATACGTTCTCTCAAGGCGCGGTTTTCCAGAGCGCTGAGGATGGGTTGCCCGCTGGTGTTCAACAGCGCCAGCAGATATTTGCCTTCCTGACCGTTTGCGCTGGCGCTGTTTGCAGCCGCCTCTATCTGTGCTGGTGTCAAGCCGGCCAGTTCCTCGGCGGTGTCAACCAGCACGGCGGAGTCATTCACTTCAGCCAACACATGTTGGTTAAACAGGGTGCTCATGCGCGCCAGTTCGCCGTTGATCTCTCGCAGACGGTCTTTTTCCGGGGCCGACAGCAACGCGCCAGCGCGCACAAAGTTGGTGTGATAACGCTCGAGCAGACGCAATGATTCAGGGTCAAGTCCGAGTTCGGTGCGCTGCTGGTAAACATGGTTAATGCGTGCAAACAGGTCGGCATTCAGGCTGATTGCATCGGAATGGGCGGAGAGTAGTGGCGAAAACTCACGCTGAACGGCCTGCAAAGTTGGGTTGGTGTGGGTGCCGGTGATATTGCCAAAAACCCGTTGTACACGCTGCAGATCTGCGCCGGTGCGCTCTAGCGCAATGATGGTGTTCTCAAAGTTGGCGGTTTCAGTCGTGCTGATGATGGCGTTGACTTCAGCCATTTCCAGCTCCATCCCGCGCTGCAATGCCGGCCCAAAGTGCTCATCCCGGATCAGATCAAACGCGGGCAAACCAAAGGGCAATGTGCTTGGCGCAAACAGAGGGTTCATCATGGTGTCTTGTTCTGCCGAGAGTGTTTCCTGAGGGATTGCTGGTGCAGCCTGCCCGTCAACATCCAGGGTTCCGGCAGTGTTGGGTGACTCTTGTGAACAGGCACCGAGCACTGCGGACAATCCCAGGGCGGGGATAAGAATTTTATATTTCACGTCTGACTCCTGGATAGTTAACTCAAATTGGATCTGATCAGTCGGCGTCTTGCATCAGACGCTTGATGACGGGGGAGACGAGCAACATCACCAGCGCAATTGACATGGCGACATATCCGACATTGGTGTAAACCTCGATATACGTTGCTTTGGCGGCGGCTGTATCGGTCAGTTGACCACCAATGGTATCCGCACCCGTGCCAGCGGCGATGATGCCTGCAAGATAGTTGGACAGGCCGCTGTACAGAAACCATGCGCCCATGGTCATACCGACTGCGCGCGCCGGGGCCAGTTTGGTGACAGCAGACAGACCTACCGGAGACAGCATCAGCTCGCCAATGGTATGTATCCAGTAAATCAGGAAAATGAAATACACCGCGGTCATGCCTGCGGCCCCGGACACTTTCATACCGCCAACCAGCGCCAGAAAACCCAGGCCCGCCATAAATACACCCAGCGCAAATTTTACCGGTGTTGATGGATTTAAACCGCGGCGTGCAAGACTGACCCAACACCAAGCCAGCAGCGGCGCAAAAATCACAATAAAGGCGGCGTTTAACGATTGAAACACGGGAGCCGGCACCGAAAAGCCGAACAGACTGCGATCTACCAGTCGATCCGTAAACAGATTCAGCGACGAACCGCCTTGTTCAAACAAGGCCCAAAACGGAATCTGCGCCAGAATAAAGTACAGCGCGGCGAGCATACGATTGCGCTCAATGCCTTGCAGGGCAAAAAACGTATAGCCCAGCAATACCACCAGAATGATGACGCCCAGCATGCCCACATAACCCTGATGCACCAGATGTGCGTTCATCACTAGCAACATGGACACTGCGATAATGCCCAGTCCGGTGAGATAACACAGGTTTTCCACCGTCAGCGGGCCTAGCACTTTTTCCCGCAGCTTGAGCGCATCCGGCGGTTCCCCGCGACCTTCCAGCCAGCTCTGATAGCGCAGAAAAATCACCAGACCCGCAAGCATGCCGATGCCGGCGAGACCAAACCCGTATTTCCAGCCATAGACAATGCCCAGGTAGCCGCAAAAAATTGATGCCAGGAACGACCCCAGATTGATGCCCATATAAAAAATGGTAAATCCCGAGTCGCGGCGGGTATCCCCGAAGCCATAAAGATCGCCCACCATCGTGGAGATATTGGCTTTCAGAAAACCAACTCCAGTGATGATCAGCGCTAACGACAGATAAAGGATATTCAGATACAGCGACTGGGTTTCAGTGCGCAGGGTGTACTCGGAGACATTGATGGCGGCAGGAAGTCCCAGCGCTGCAGGTTCCGCCACCAACATGGCAGACCCGCCGTCGTTAAAACTGATACGTGACGAAGGTTGTCCTGGCTGGTCTAGTGCAATCACGATCTGGTTGGCATCCCCGCCGCGCCCGTCCAGTGTCAACTGATACTCCGCACCATTAAAACTCATGATCTGCCGTGAGCCACTGCCTTCAAACGCCATGCCCAGATGGCCCAGCACCAGCAGGATGGCGCCAAAGGTCACCGCTTTGCGCGATCCCAGATAACGGTCGGCAAGCACGCCGCCGATAATCGTCATCACATACACCAGCGCCGTATAAGCCCCATACAACACCGTCGAGCGCTCATCGGAAAACAGGAAGTGTTGGGTAAGATACAGAATCAACAGACCACGCATACCGTAGTAGGAGAAGCGCTCCCACATTTCTGTCAGGAACAGGATTACCAGGCCGCGGGGATGGCCAAACAGGGTGTTGTTATTAGCGTGTGTCATGGTGAGCCTGCGAAGGTGAGTGCGGTATGACAGAGGCCTCCACCCGCAGGTCACGGAAGGAGGCCCTGATTAAGCAGAAACAACTATTGGGTGGCAGCCTCGGCTTCGGCCCGCCGCGCGCCGGCCAGAATGCCGGGCATTGCATAATTACCTTCATGGCAGGCGTATTCGTACATAGGGCCTTCAGTGGCGTGGTAACTCAGTTCTGCAGTCCAAGGCTGGCTGTACAGATTGGCATCTTCGACGGTGAACTGGTAAACCACTTCGGTATCGGAATAACGCATAAAGCGCTCGGTAATTTTGCCGTCCGGCGTGATCGGCACTGAACTTTCAGCCATTTGCTGGGGATTGATGTTTACTGTTTCAACCACCAGCCACTCGCCTTCGAACCAGCCACGGGAGTCGCCGAACCATTGGTCGAGCTCTGCAGGGCGCTCATTGGCGCGCGCTTCATCGGCACTGGCATACAGTGGAATGATGCGGGCATCATGATTCATTTCAACCAGAATCATCAGGTGGTCGTCTGTCTGCACAAACTGGTAGGTGCTGTTGTACAGCGTCCCCATCATGCCGGGGCCGGCAGTATTGCCAAAACCCAGGAAACAACGCTCGGCTAGTGGCAGTGCCTCCGGACCATCGGCGTTGCCCTGACCGGTGACATATCGCGCGCCGAAACCGCGCTGTATCTGTACCAGGGGTGTTTCAAGGCGGGGTACTCTGCCGGTGGGCGGATCAATCAGGTAGGAGCTGCGGTATTCACCCTTGACCAGGGCCAGATTTGAGCCCGGATCAATCCAGAAGTCGTTATAACCGCGCAGTCCAAAGTCAAAACTGCCCGCCGGTGGTGCGGTGCCCGGCACCGTAGTTTCAGGGGCGTTCACTTCTGCAAGCGGCAGACCGGCAACGGAGGTGTTGGCTACTATTTGCGCAGCCTCTTCGGCGGTCACGACCAACTTGTCGACGCCTTGCGGGCGTTGCAGGCTGGTCAGTGATGCATTGGTCCACAGACCGTTAAGATCTGGCCGCTCTGTACTCTGTGCCACACTGGACGTTGAGGCAATCGCCAGCGACAAACCGGCAAGCACAAAACCTGCCGCCAGCTGTTGAGTCATTTTCATGTCAGATCTCCTGTTAATAGGTTGTTAATAGCTGCAACGGTATCTTTGTCACACGCCCTTGTAAAGTGTCATCAAGCCCGATTTCAGAGCCCGTCGCGGTCTCTGAAACCCAGCAAATACAAGATTCCATCCAGGCCCAGGGTTGAAATCGCCTGTTTGGCCGATTGCTTAACCAATGGTTTGGCACGGAACGCAACACCCAGGCCCGCAATCGATAACATCGGCAGGTCATTGGCGCCATCGCCCACTGCGATGGTCTGCTCCAGACTGATGCCTTCGCGCTGAGCCAGTTCACGCAATAAATCCGCTTTACGTTGCCCGTCCACGATCGGTTCTTGCACCTCGCCGGTCACCAGACCGTCGCGGACAACCAGGGTGTTGGCATACACATAATCAATGTCCAATTTTTTCTGCAGACGCTCTGCAAAAAAGGTAAATCCGCCAGACAGAATGGCAGTTTTATAGCCCAGGCGACGCAACTGACTGATCAGCGTTTCAGCGCCTTCTGTCAATCGCAGCGTCGCCGCAATCTGTTCGAGCGTGGACTCAGGCAGCCCTTTCAGCAGCGACACCCGTTCGCGGAAGCTGGCTTTAAAATCCAGTTCACCCCGCATGGCGCGCTCGGTGATGGCGGACACCTGTTCGCCGACACCGGCAGCTTTGGCCAGTTCATCAATCACTTCCGCGTCGATCAGTGTAGAGTCCATGTCAAACACCACCAAGCGGCGATTGCGTCTGAAAATGCTGTCCTGCTGAAAGGCGATATCAACGTTGAGTTGCTGTGCAATGGTGAGAAATTCTGCACGCAGTTGCTCCGGATCCGCGGCTTCTCCGCGTACCGAGAACTCCACGCAGCCTTTGCCCTGATCGGCGGGAAAACCATCGGGTATGCGGCCAGAGAGCCGATCGATGTGGTCAATATTCAAGCCGTGACGGGCAGTAATGGTGCTGACTTTGGCAATGTGATCGGCAGTTACCCGACGTGCTAACAAGGTCACGATGTGTCGGGGTTTGCCTTGCCCGCCCACCCACTGCGCATATTGTTCAGCACTGATGGGGGTGAATTTGACTTGCTGATCCAGCTCTGATCCACGCAGCATCACATCATTGAGTACGTCAAGTTTCGTCGCACCGGGCGCAGTTGAGCCGCCCATCTCCACCAGAATGCCAAACGACAAGGTGTCATGGATGACCGCCTGGCCGATGTCCAGAATATTGACATCGGAGCGCGCAAGGATACCGGTGATCGCGGCCGTCAGTCCCGGCCGGTCGGGGCCGGTGATGTTGATCAGGATGATTTCCTTCACGTTTAAATGCTCTCCGTGGTGCCTCGCGGGTGTTTTGCCAGGCCAGTATTTTGCAAGGTCGGCATTGTACCCGCAAATCATCGCCTTACGTCAGCTCCCAGTGTCGGCAGCGATATCCTTTGCTGGCGCTGATCAAACGCTGAGTGACTGTCGGCGCAGTTGCCACAGGCGTGCGGTAATCAGCACATTGCTGATGCCCAGCGCCGACAGCAATAACAGCGAGGGGAAGGGGCCGGCGTCGGCCAACAGCCAGGCCACCAGTGCCGGTACCAGGGCCTGCGCCAGCATCGAAGGACGTGCCAGCCGCCCCATGATGCGTGCATAGCGCTCGGTGCCAAACAGGTAAAGCGGTAATGCACCTTTGGCGATGCTGAAGATGCCATTGCCAGCGCCGTACAGAATAATCGCCAGCGCAGTGATGTCAGCGCCGCTGGCGAGCAGGATCAGGCCGCAAGCGGTTAATGCCACCGAGATCGTCAGTGTCCATAACGGATGGTGACGCTCGCGGTTGGCAGCTTCCAGCAAACGTCCGGCAACCTGCGCCGGTCCGATCAGAGCGCCAAGTGCAACCATCTGCTGCAGGCTTAGTTCACGTTCTGATAGCAGTAACAGCAGGTGAACTGACACCAAAGCACCAATGGCCCCGGCAATCATCAATGTCATCATCACCAGTTGCATCTGCTGTTGCTCAGCATGACTTAACTGAAGAGCTGACGACTTGGCATCCGCATGCACCCGCATCGCCGGGCGCACACGGGCGGGCAACACCTTGAGAATCAATGGCAGGCATATCAGCATCATTATCGCGGCATAAATCAGGCTGGTGGCTCGCCAGCCTACCTGCTCCAGCAGCCAGGCAGACAATGGCCAGCAGACCGTGCTGGAAAATCCACCCCACAACGTCAGTGTAGTGATGGCTGAGCGCGCTTTGAGCCCATAGATCTGGCCCAGCGAGGCAAACGCGGCGTCATACAGCCCGGTACCCATGCCTGCCCCCAGGATCAGCCAGCCGGCCAGATACATCCACAGGTTGACTGACAGCCCCGTCACCACCAGGCCAAGTGTCAGCAGCACACAGGACACCGATAACACCCAGCGGCCGCCTTTTTTATCAATGCGCTCGCCAACTTTGGGCGACACCAGCCCGGCCACCACAAGGCCGATGGACAGTGAACCCACGATCCACACCAGCGGCCAGCCGGTGTCGGCTGCAATAGAGGAGCCGAG
Organism: Rhodoferax sp. OV413; assembly: GCA_943330915.2. Taxonomy (GTDB): domain Bacteria; phylum Pseudomonadota; class Gammaproteobacteria; order Pseudomonadales; family Pseudohongiellaceae; genus Pseudohongiella. Next base: position 31,682 of record CALQJO020000015.1, read on the forward strand.
TATCGCCGGCAGGTAAAAAGTACTGCCCCAGGCAAAGATCTGCATCACCCCCAGCGCTGATACGATCCAGCGCTTTTTGGGAACGCCTTGAGCGGGCCCCGGCGGTTGCGAGGGCGTTTCAAGGGCAGTTTGATTCAAGTTGCAGCAGCCATGGACAGAGATCGGTGGAGATTTTGGGCATATTCCTTGCGTTTACTGTAGCGGTTACAGCGCTTGGGGGGCAAGCTCATCGGGTAATAAACACCGGTGGCGCCGGTCATGCAACCCATCTGCCAGCTGCCATCTGCCGGGTCAGGCAAGCTTTAAGTGGTTGATTCGGATGCTTACAGCATAGAAATGAGTCGGTATACTCGCTTGCCCGACTCCAGCAAAAGCTCATGCACAGGAAAACCATAATGAAAATCCATGACAACAAAATGATTTACGTGTTTGCGCTTGGTTTGCTGGCAGCCGCCTGCAGCGATCCGGCGACAACCCCGGCCGACCCGGCAGCAGTATCCACGGCAACTTCAGCAGCTCCATCCGCAACAGATGCCGCCTGTCAGGACGCTGATCTGGTTCTGCACAACACCACCATTTACACCGCCAATGACGCCCAGTGGACAGCCGAAGCTGTCGCGGCGCTTGACGGTCGTATTGTGTTTGTCGGCAGCAATGCCGATGCCGCCGCTTATATGTGTGGTGATGCACAAATTATGGATATGGCCGGAAATACGGTGTACGCCGGTTTTGCAGACAGCCATCAGCACCTGGAAGGTGTAGGTCGCCGTACCAAAACGCTCAGTCTGTTTGGCATCCCCACGCTGCAAGGCACGGTGGACAGAATTGAAGAATGGGCTGCAACTATTCCGGAAGGTGAGTGGATTCAGGGTCGTGGCTGGATCGAGCGCGAGTGGACCGATGAACAGCGCTTTCTGAACAAAGCCGACGTGGATGCGTTCTCCCAAAACAAACCTTTGTATATGCCCCGTGCGGATGGCGTCTCAGCGCTGGTGAATTCCAAAGCGCTGGAACTGGCAGGTGTGACACGTGAAACGCCCGACCCCGAAGGCGGCCGATTTGAGCGGGACATTGATGGTAACCCCACCGGTTATGTGCTCGCCAACGCCATGAATGTATTCCGCGACATTCTGCCGCCGGAAACCGATGAGTATCTCAAAGACAATCTGCTGCGTGGCATGCAGGCCAATGCCTCCATGGGATGGACGCAAACACACGACGCTGGTATGTCCTTGCGGCTGGTTGATCTACTCAAAGAGCTGCACGCCGAAGGCGAGATGGCGCATCGGGTGTATGCCGCCGTGCCAATTGCAGAAGCCAACGAGTTTATCCGCCGTGGCCGCGAAAAGACCGACGACGATATGTTTGATGTGCGGGGTATCAAGGTTTTTATTGACGGCACCCTTGGCTCTCGCGGCGCAGCCTTGATCGAAAACTATTCTGATGCCGACCATAACGGATTTATGAACCGCACCACCAAAGAAGAGCTGGTGCCGGTGTTGCACGCCTCCCTGCAACAGGGTTTCCAGATCATGACCCACGTGATTGGTGACCGCGCCGTGCGCACACTGCTGGACTGGTATCAGGAGGCGTGGGATGCCGTGCCACAGGATCAGTGGATCAGCACCGATCTGCGCTGGCGCATGGAACACGCACAGATTATTCCGCCCAGTGACCAGCAACGGTTTGTGACCATGAATGTGTTGCCGTCCATGCAGCCCAGCCACGGCATTGGCGACCTCAACTTCGCGCCGGATCGTCTGGGCGCTGACCGATTGGGTTACGCCTACCCCTGGCAGCAGCTGGTGGATCGCGGGCTGATGATACTGGGTGGCTCGGATGCGCCGGTGGAAGTGGGTGATCCGCGCATCGAGTTTTATGCTGCTATTGAGCGCAAACGTCTGGACGGCACCGATGGCGCGGGCTGGCATCCGGAGCTGGCGGTGTCACGTGAATCAGCGCTGAAGATGTTCACCATCTGGGCGGCGCACGGGTCTTTCCAGGAAAACCTGCGCGGCTCTGTTGAAGTAGGCAAATATGCCGATTTCAGTATCTTCAACCGCGACTTTATGACGGTGGCACCGCAGGACATCCTGACGTCTGAAAACGTGATGACGATTGTGGGTGGTGAGATTACTTACCGCAGATGATGTGCTTGCGCTCAGCGGACAGCGGGAGCGGCAGTCGTTCAACAGCCGCTGGCAGTGCCCGGAGCGCAACGAACAGCGGGAGGTTCCTCAGGACGACGCTGCGCGTCTTATTGTCCTTCGCTCTCCTCCCGCTATCCGTTGCGCTCTGCAGCGGACTGTAAGCTGGATTGAAACGCATTGGCAGCGTCCACCAGCAGCGCCGGGAGCGCAGTGGACGCTGGGAGGAGAGCGAGCAACAATAAGGCGCAGAGCGCCGTTGCGAGGAACCTCCCAGCGGCCACTGAGCTCTTAACACTGAGCTCAAAAAACTGAACACTGAAACGGTTATTCGCCCCACTCCTAGGAACCCACAAAATGAAGCGATTAGTGCTCACGGCAGTCTGGCTGATTGTTCTGCTACCACTGTCGCTCAGCTCAACCGCTTATGCAGTGGTCGACATAGAAACGCAGCCGGGTCGTCAAGGTCAGGTGCTGCCAGCGCTGGGTATCAGCAATACCTTTGGTCGATGGACTGACGTCATTCGCCTGGGCTACAACCCGCAGGGGGCCACAGCTGCGTTTGCAGATCCGCAGAAATTTTTAGCACAGCTAACTGAGGCGGCAGCCATCTGGTCAAGGGTCAGCGGTGTGCGCTTTGAAATCCTGGCAGCGAGCAACTATCCGGTTGATCACAATAACCCGCAATCCTTACGAGATGGCATTGTTAACGTGTACTGGACTAACAGCTCAGACTCGTTTGCCGCGAAAGCCGGGCCGCGCTCGGGTGCTTACAATGACGTGTTGGGGTATTTTCCCTACACAGATGGTTTTGTGCAGTTAAATTCATCCTGCACGTCTGCGACCTGTGAATCCGGCATGACCAGTGTGCTGGTGCATGAACTCGGTCATCTGCTGGGGTTGGGGCATTCCGATACACCGGACTCCATCATGTATGCCAACCCTTACACATTTCTGCGTTACCCACGTCTGGATGATATTCGCGCCGTGCAGGTCCTGTATGGCGCGCCAGCCAATCCTGTTGATCTGCTAAGGCCCCTGCGTGAGTGGCAGTTCTCCCCGCCGCCTGCGGCCGGTGCCGGAAAGACGCAGTTTTTGTTTAAAGATAATCAGAATTCGCAAGTTACAACCGATGCCATATTGGTATTAAGTACGCAGCAACAGTTTGATCGGGCATTGACTGAGGTGACAGCCAGCACAGCGGATGATGGCTGGGTGAGGCTGTTTGCGCCGCTGGGTAATTTTAACAATCAGACTGATATTGAGATTCCCGTTCAGGTGGTGGTGGTTGATCCTAGCGGTTATGAATACCGGCGTGATAACTGGCAGCTCAGCTGCAGGGCCCGCAGTGCCTGTTTGTCAACGTTTAGCTTTATTCAGACCAGTGTCATCAAATACATTCCGGGTGAATGGAAAATTTACGTGGTGGAAAATCCGCAGTTGGTGGCTGCGCCTGAGTTGTTGTTGACGCTGTCCCTGACGGTGCAGACCACACCATTGTTTAACAATCCGCCGATGGCAAATGTGGAAGTCGCCGCCGGGGAAAGCCCGGGCACTGTGAGAGTGCGGGTGCTGGGCAGTGATCTGGAACGACATGCTCTTGAGGCCGTCTGGCATATGCCAGGTCAGCGTATTGATCGCGACGGCGACCGCTTTCTGGATAATGAGTTGGTGGAAGAGATCGGCGTAACCAATGTTGGCAAGTGGCAGACGGTCAATTTTGGCGGCAATGGCCAGCACAGCCTGTTTGTGCAAGTTAACGACAATGGCCCCCGGTATTCCGGACGCTCAGGTGCGGAGGGTGGTGACGGTTTTCAAACCCTGCTGAAGATCAACCTGCAACTGAATAACACCGTGCCGGAATCGGTCACAGTGTCGTCTTCTGCAATCCATCAATACCGTCCGACCCGTGACTGGATGGTCGCCTTCCCTGGCGTGGCTCCCGATCCTGCGCTGAAGACCGGATTTAACAACATCGGCCTGCTGACGGAGGCAGACATGACTATCCAGTCATGTGTGAGAATTCTCAATGCTGGTCTGCCCGCCAGCGTGGATGGCCTGTCTCACATCGATCTGGTGTTTAACATTATCGATATGACGCAGGGCGTTATTCAGATTGTTAAATCGCGGGCCTTTAACAGTTCAGCAACGCCAACTGTTCTTCGGCAACAGCCGGTGTGCAGCGGTGAATTTGAAGTGACAAACGGGTTGTACAAGGATGTTATCAAGGTTGGCGCACAAACCTATGCAACGGTTTTTCAGTTAACTGATGAAGCCGGATTACGCCTTGCGCTCCGAGAAGCGCGGGTGCTGACGCCGTGATCGCGGCGTTTGTTTAGCCTCAAACGCAGTTCAAAGTGCATTGACCACCAGCACAATGGCGCGTAAGCCAAGGGCAATGGTCACCAGAAAAATCACGCCGCCTGCAATATTCTGCAACAGTGTATTGCGGTGTTCTCCCAGCACCGAATGTTGGTTAACCAGCCACAAAATGATGCCCACCACCAGAGGCAGGGTGATGCCGTTGGCCACCTGTGCGGCGCGGATGATATCGATCGGGTTGATGCCGAGCGATGAAAACACCACACCCAGCAACAGTACAAACATCCACACCGCGCGGAACCGCCAGTTTTTTAACCCACCATCAGCCTCACTCCAGCCCAGACAGCCGCGTGCCACAAAGGCTGCGGCTAGCGGCGCGGTCATCGCCGAGGTGATACCGGCTGCAAACAATCCCAGACTCAAGAAATAGCGGGCAAAACTGCCAAACAACGGTTCCAGACCACGTGCCAGATCAACCGCATTACTGACAGAATCACTGTTTATCGCAGCCGCCGAAACGATGATGGCTGCCGACACCAGGCCGCCCAGACTGACGGCGATCACACTGTTTACGCGGGCATCGGACAGGTGTTGTGTGCCTTGCCACTTTTCCCGGACCAATGCGGCATGCAGAAACAGATTGTAGGGGACAACCGTGGTGCCGATCAGTCCCACAATGGTGAGGATGCTGGCATCACTCACGGATGGCACCAACAGGCCCCGCAGCAGAGCCCCGATGTCAGGCCGCGTGAGCACCGCAGTCAACAGGAATGCCAGACTCATCAGCACCACAAGACTGACCATCACCCGTTCCAGAACACGGTAACTGCCCTGATACAACAATCCGAAAGCCATAGCGCCAACCAGCACACTTAACAGCGGCGCAAATTCCGGCCGGTTAATCGCAAACAGTGTCTCCAGCCCCAGGCGGGCGCCGCTGATATTGCCAGCTTCGTAGGCTGCATTGCCGGCAACAATGGCAAACATGATCAGGCCCAACACCAGAAATCTGGGCAGCGGGCGGGTCAATTGTGAGCGAATGACTTCTCCAAGCCCTCGACCGGTGACAATGCCGATACGCGCTGACATATCCTGCAGAATCACCGTGGCCACTGTTGAAAGCAGCATGGCCCACAGCAACGCAAAACCAAACTGCACGCCCGCCAGTGTGCAAACGGTAACCGTGCCTGGCCCGATAAACGCCGCCGCGACCACAGCACCTGGACCACCGCTCCACCGACGTGTTGACACTGTAATGCCCGCCATAAAGTGTTTTTCCTGAAAAAACTGCCAAGCGCATTGAACTGTGTGTTCGTGAATTCAGCGCAGGCACGTATACTGACAGCGGTGCTTACTTTAGTGAACAGGACAAATTGTGGTGACTCAAAAATTCTGGCAAGGGATATGCCTGTTATTAGTGCTGATAACGCTGACGGGCTGCGGTGAACAGCGGACTGAGTCAATAAGTGGGCAAGAAACGACTCCACACAGTTCCTTGCCTGACACCCCCCCGATCGATAATTCCATTAACCAGTTTACCGCCGCCGATGTGCTGGCGCCGGGTGTTGCTCAGTCCCTGGCACGGTTAAGGGCAGCCGCCATCAGCGAGGTTTTGTACACACTGCATTTTGATATACCGCTAAACCCCAGTGATCCAGTGCGCGGCGAGGTGGATATCCGCTTTACGCAGACCGACATAAGTCTGCCAATTGTGCTGGATTTTCGCGCACCGGCAAAGAATGTGACCCATGTGCGACTGAACGGCCGCGCGGTGCCTCACGAAGTGATCACCGATCATATTGTGATCGCGGCCTCCGAGTTGCAGCCCGGTGAACAATATGTGTCGGTCAGCTTTCAGAGCACCGACACCGCGCTTAACCGTCAGCAGGATTTTATGTATGCGTTGTTTGTGCCGGACCGGGCGTCAACGGCGTTTCCGGTGTTTGAGCAACCTGACATCAAGGCACGTTATGAGTTGATGCTCACCATTCCTGCACAGTGGCAGGCGCTGGCCAATGGCGCCATGCTCACCCGCGCACCGGTTGCCAGTGATCCTTCGCGGCATCGGCTGATGTTCGAACAAACCTTGCCTATCAGCAGTTATCTGTTTGCCTTTGCGGCCGGAGATCTGCAGACCGCCAGCGCTGAACGCAATGGTCGCACGTTTACCCTTTATCACCGCGAAACCGATCCGGACAAACTTGCCCGCAACCTGGACACCATTTTTGATCTGCATGCCACCGCGCTGACCTGGCTGGAAGACTACACCGGCATTGCCTACCCGTTTGGTAAATTCGATTTTTTTGCGGTGCCCGCCTTTCAGTTTGGTGGCATGGAGCACCCCGGCGCTATCTGGTACCGCGCCGAAACGCTGTTTCTTGACCCCTCGGCGTCGCGTACTCAGGAATTGGGGCGCGCCAGTTTGATTGCCCACGAAACCGCGCATATGTGGTTTGGTGATCTGGTCACCATGCGCTGGTTTAATGATGTGTGGATGAAGGAAGTCTTTGCCAATTTTCTGGCCGCCAAAATCGCCGGGCCGGCGTTTCCTGACCTGAACATGCCGCTGCGGTTTTTTCAGGCGCACCATCCCACAGCCTATGGCGTTGACCGCACCGCCGGCGCCAATCCGATTCGTCAGCCACTGGATAACTTACGCGATGCCGGCTCTTTGTATGGCGCGATCATTTATCAGAAGGCCCCGGTGGTGATGCAGCAACTGGAGCAGTTGATCGGTGAAGCTGCACTGCAGGAAGGATTGAGACAGTACCTGCAGGATTATCAGTTTGCCAATGCCAGCTGGACGGATCTGATCAGTATTCTGGATGAGCTCAGTGATCAGGACCTGCTGCGCTGGAGTCAGGCCTGGGTGGATGAACCGGGGCGGCCGCGTATCACGGCGCGCTGGACCGGAGAAGGCGTTGAGGTTGCTCAGAGCGATGACAACAGTGCCCGCGGGCTGCATTGGCAGCAGCGCGTCAGTGTACTGTTGATCTACCGCAATGCGGTCGTTGAACAATTTGTTGAACTGCAGGGGGGTGCTGCGGTGTTGCCGCTGCCGGAACTGCGTGAGCCGGATTTTATAATGGCCGGCAGTGACGGCGTCAGCTACGGTCGCTTCGAGCTGGATGATAACAGTCGTCTGCAATTGCTGACGGTAGCCGCGACGCTTGAGGATCCCTTGCATCGTTCGGTCAGTTGGCAGAATCTGTGGGAAGAGGTGCTGGACAGGCGACTGGCTCCGACAGCTTTTTTTGATGCGCTCAGTACGGCGTTGGCCACCGAATCCGATGAGCTGTTGACGCAACAGATGCTGGGTTTGCTGCGTAACGCGTTCTGGCGAATGCTGACGGCAGATGAGCGTCTGGTGCGTGCGGAAAGTCTTGAAACCATGTTGTGGCAGGGCCTGGAAGCCGCACCCGCTGCCGGGCAAAAAGGGGCATGGTTTAACGCGATTGTGGATGTCACCCTGTCACCACAAGGCGTGATCAGACTAGAAAATATCTGGCGGATGACAGAAACACCGCAAGGTTTGCCGTTACAGGAGCAGCAGTACATTGCCCTTGCAGAAGCGTTGGCGCTGCGTGAAGTACCGCAGGCGCAGGCAATTCTGGACGAGCAACAGACCCGCATCAGCAACCCCGACCGTTTGGCGCGCTTTCAGTTTGTGCGGGCGGCCTTCAGTGCCGATGCGGTGCAGCGTCGCGCGCTGTTTGACTCCTTTGCACAACTCAGTAACCGGCGAGTGGAATCGTGGGTTCTTGATGCACAGCGGGCACTGAATCACCCGTTGCGGGCGCAGTCCTCACTTGATGCTCTGGATGAAGCCTTGCTGCTGACCGAAGACATTCAACGCACCGGGGATATATTTTTCCCGCTGCGCTGGCTCAATGCCACGCTGGATGGCCACAGTTCCGTTGAAGCCGCACAGACCGTCAGGCAGTTTCTGCAACAACGCACTGACCTGCCTGCGCCTGTGAGGGCCAAAGTGCTGCAGGCTGCTGACGATTTGTTCAGGATGACGGATTAGGTGCACGCCCATGCCGGCAGTCGCGGCCGGCGAGGCTCCAAGTTGTGCACCACTAACGCCTGCTAATGATGACCTGTCCTGAAAAAGTCACCGGTGCGTGTTGCCAGATAGGCGTCCAAGGGGATGGACTCTTGTTTCAGGAAACCTCTATCCGGAAGCGCGCCGTCTCTGACCATCTCGATCACTGAGACGACCGACGCTGACGTTGTCCAGGCGATGGCGGTGCGTGATTTGCCGTTGATGGTGAGCGGGTAATAAGCGCGCACAAATTCCTTTCTGCGCAGGCCGCTGTCGGTCTGACCTTCGGCGGCCACATGCACGTACACCACGTCTTCATCCACCGGTGGTTTGGCGTTGGTGAGGATGCGTCCGGCTTCCGCGCGGTTTTCACGCATCAACAGCTCGTGGAAAAAAAAGTTCATCAGTTTCACGTGGCCCGGATAACGCATGGTCTTGTAATCCAGGTTGTCGATGATGCCCAGGTAAGTTTCACACATGGTGCCAAGGCCGCCAGAGGTGGTGAAGGCTTCCAGTTGCATGCCGTCGATGTATATCTGCTCAATCCATTCCATGGCTGAGACTGATTTCAAGACGCCTTCCTCAATCACTTCACAGTCGTTAAGGTATTCATTCACCACGCCCTCCGGCGACCAGTTAAAGGCGTAACCCAGCAGACCGGTGGGGTTCTGTGGCAGGGCACCCACGCGCAAGCGTATAGAGCGTACCTTGTGAAACTGGTTAGCCAGATCCGCCGCGACAATGCCCACAAATCCCGGTGCCAGACCACATTGCGGCGCCATGATGCCTTTTGACGTCTCAGCCAGTTGGCGGATATGTTTTGTTGTGGGGACATCTTCAGTCAGATCAAAATAATGCAGGCCAAGTTCATGCGCGGCACTACTGACTGCTTTGTTCAGATGGTAGGGCAGGCACGATAACACTGCGTGCTGATTTTTTAACAGAGCGCTGAGTCCGCCAATATCGGTCAGATCTGCCACCTGGGTGGCAAACGGCGCATCAATGGCCCGATTGTCGATGCCAGTTACCTCAAATCCACTGTCTTGCAGCAACTCGGCTGCCAGATGTCCCACTTTGCCAAGTCCCAATACAGCGATCTTGTTAAAACCCTTTTGTTGCACTGACATGTCTTGCTCTCCTGCAATAAAACCTGCGTCAGAAATCAAACTTGACGCCTTGTGCCAGCGGCAACTGACTTGAATAGTTGATGGTGTTGGTCTGCCTGCGCATGTATCCGCGCCAGGCATCAGATCCGCTTTCGCGGCCGCCGCCGGTTTCTTTTTCACCGCCAAACGCGCCGCCAATCTCTGCGCCCGAAGGCCCGATGTTGACATTGGCGATACCGCAATCAGAACCAGCCGCCGACAGGAACTGCTCTGCTTCGCGAAGGTTAAGCGTAAAGATGCAGGACGACAGGCCCTGCGGCACGTCATTCTGCAGGTGAATGGCATCGTCCAATGATTGGTATTTCATGACATACAGAATCGGCGCAAAGGTTTCGTGTTTCACCACGTCAGACTGATCTGGCATCAATACCAGAGCCGGTGTGACATAGGCGCCGCCGGGTACGCCGGCAGTAACAGCTTCACCGCCATAAATGGTGCCGCCTTGATTGCTTGCCTGCGCCAGTGCCTGTTGCATGTGTTGCAGCGCTGCGGCGTCGATCAGCGGCCCGATCAACGTGCCGGCGTCCAGTGGATTGCCAATTGGCAGACTGCTGTAGGCTTTTTTGACTTTATCAAGCAGTTGATCATGGATGGATTCATGCACAAACAAGCGCCGCAGCGTTGTACAGCGTTGGCCTGCGGTGCCGACGGCAGAGAACACAATGGCGCGCACTGCCATATCAAGATCAGCCGAGGGTGCAACAATCATGGCGTTATTGCCACCGAGTTCGAGAATCGAGCGACCAAAACGCGCAGCAACCTTAGGGCCAACAATGCTGCCCATGCGCGTTGAGCCAGTGGCAGAGACGATGGCGACCTGCTTGCTGCAGACCAGCGCATCGCCGATTTCCGCGCCACCCATCACCAGTTGTAACAAGCCAGCAGGCGCGTCACCAAAACGTGCCAGGGCGCGTTCTACAATTTTCATGGTGGCCATGGCGGTCAATGGGGTTTTTTCAGAAGGTTTCCAGATCACCGGGTCGCCACACACCAAGGCCAGCGCCGCATTCCACGCCCAGACTGCAACCGGAAAGTTGAATGCCGAGATCACCGCGCAGGTGCCCATCGGATGCCAGCTTTCCATCATGCGGTGACCGGGTCGCTCTGAGGCAATAGTCAAACCGTATAGCTGCCGCGACAGTCCGGTTGCAAAATCGCAGATATCGATCATTTCCTGCACTTCACCAAGCCCTTCCGAGCGGATCTTTCCGGCTTCCAAGGTGACTAGCGCGCCAAGTTCATGTTTGGCAGCGCGCAGCTCTTCACCCAGCAGCCGCACCAGTTCCCCACGTCGCGGTGCCGGTACGGTCCGCCATGTCAGGAAGGCTTGTTGTGCGGTACAGATGATGCTGGGCATGTCTGCCAGCGCGGTGGGTTTGAGGCAGGCTAGTTTGCTGCCGTCAACGGGTGAGCTGACAATCATGGCATCGACAGCATCAAGCCCGGTTTCAAGTTCAGTTGCAGACAGTCCAGCAGCTGTGAGAATAGCGTGGTGCGACATAGTTACTTCCCTATAAATCGCACCATTATAGGGCGACAACGGCGTCATACAACAGCTGCATTTACTCCAGCGCGTAAACGATGAGTGCCGGGCCCTGACTCTGCAATTTGCCCAATGGGCCTTCAGCCCCTCCGGTCATCGCGGTGACCGCGCCCATAAACGTGCCGGCGTGAATGGTGGGTTGACCAACCACCACCGCCACATGTTGTTTGCCATTGGCCATGTAGGTAATCGGATACGACGCTGGAATATCACCGGTACTGGTTTGCCAGAGTATCGCACCGTTATTGGCATTGATGGCTTTGAATGAGTGATCCAGCATACCGCCAAAAATCACATCACCTGCGGTGGCAACAATCGCTGTGGTGGGCGGTGCCATTTCACGGAAGTCCCACAGCAGTTCGCGGGTTTCCATGTTTACAGCCTGCAGTCGACCAAATTCGCCTTCACGATCAGGGAAAGGCGCCGGTGTCAGCGATGCGCCAGTCGACAAAATGCTGTTGCCACCCAACGGGCCGCCGATCATGCACATCTGTGCAATCGGCATAAACAACACCTTGCTGTCCGGGTTGTAGGAGCTGGCCTGCCAGTTACGGCCGCCGGCCGCAAACGGGCACACAAACTGTGATGACTCAGCCACGGGCGCTGCATTGGGGTTCATGGTTTTCGCGCCAGTGACCGGATCAATCGATGCAATCAGGTTCTGCAGCCCAAGATCAAGGGAATACAGGTATTCACCCGTGGCAGCGTCCAGTGCATCAAACAGCGCCATTTTTCCGGCGGTAACCACGGCTTTACGCATCACGCCGTTAACCGGTACCTGCATGATCTGTCGCTCATAGGTCCAGTCCAGATCCCACTGGTCATTGGACACGTGCTGATAATGCCAAGCCAGTTCGCCGGTGCGCGAACGCAGTGCGACCGTGGAGTTGGTATACAGACCATCGTTAGTGATACCGGGCAGGTCTACCTTGTTGAGTAAGGATGCCGTGTCATACGTGGGTGCTGTGCCAAAGTACACCAGGTCCAGCTCGGGGTCATAGCTAGGCGGCATCCAGATCGAGCCACCGCTGCGCGCGCTCAGTTCCAGCGCGTTCCAGGTTTCATCACCAGGCTCACCCGGACGAGGAATGGCATAAAAGCGCCAGACTTCAGCGCCGGTCTGCAAATCCAGTCCCACCATAAAACCACCTTCCGGCACCATGGTGGCGGTCACGCCCTGTATCACCATGCCATTGGCGATCAACGGTGTGGCATGCAGCTGGTGACCGCGCCGGCCCATGCGCGCCCCTTCAATAGCGGTATTCCAGACCAGTTCGCCGGTTTTGGCGTTAATGGCCAGCATGCGAAGATCGTTGGTTGGCATGATGATCACATCGCCGTGCAGGGCGATACCGATCTTGGCGCTGGGCTGCGCGTTGGTGTCGGTTTGATGTTTGTAGGTCCATAACAGCTCGCCACTGCTGGCATCCATGGCCAATAAAGTGTCTTCCGTGGTCAGCAAAAACATCACCCCGTCATGTACCAACGGCGTTGGGGTATTGGAGCCGGGTTGCAGCGCCACGCGCCAGGCTTCACCCAGATTGGCAGCATTGTCAGTATTGATCTGATCCAGCGGGCTGAAGCCATAGGTGTCGTAAGTGCGGCGCCAGTTCAGCCAGTCGGCCGCGGGCGGATTACGCAGCATCTCGTCGCTGACCGGTGTTAATGCCTGCAGCAGCGGGTTGTCGGCTGTTTGGGCAAACGTGTTGTAGCAGATGGAACTGGCGGCAATGGCGCAGGCCAGCGACAGGCGTTTCAGATGGATCATGGTTTGAACCTGACTATTGATATGGTTGTAATAACTTATTGTTCGATTGAGATGCCAGCAACATTAGTTTCTGATTGCCCGGTTGTTTTCGTAATCCCAGGTGCCTTCCTCTACACGTGCGCCTTGCAGCACGTTGACCAAACCGTAGTTGCCTTCGTGACAGGCGTACTCATACAGTTCGCCTTCCATGCGGAACATGGGAAGCTCGGCAGTGACCGGCTCGGTGAAGGCTTTTTCGTCTTCCACCGTGTAGCGATAGGTCACTGTGTCATCCCCGGCGCGGGTAAAACGCTCGGTCAACAGTTTGTCTGCGCTGACACCAATGCCGGAAAAACTTTGCGTTTTCTGATTGAAGTTGCGTGTTTCAACCACCAGGGTGTCGCCCTCCCAGTAACCGCGCGAATCGCCGCTCCATTGGGTAATACTGGCAGGAATGTGCTCGCTGACATCCAGAGCGATAATGCGCGCGTCGTGGACCATTTCGTTATAGATGACCACGTGATCTTCAGTCTGGAATATCTGCAGGTTGTTGTTATACAGGCTGGGTTCAAACGGCGGTACGGAGTTAAAGCCCATCAGGCAGCGTTCAGAAATACCTCGGTCTTCAGGGCCCGCTTTGCCAACGCCGCCGACTGCAAAACGCACGGGTCGCTCGCCCGGGGTATCCGGACCCAGTCCGCCGTATGCCATAGGGGCTCCCGGGACAATCGCTGGCAAGCGGCCGTTAGCCGGCTCAACAATCAACGAGGTGCGCAGGTTAAATGCCAGCGGATTCGTCTCCAGCCAGAAGTCGTTGTAGCCGCCGATGGTGCCCCCAATGATATTGGTCAGCTCAATACCCGCCTGCTCACGCTGGATGCGTGCCTGCTCCTGCGCCTGCACTTCCTCCACCGTGTAAAACGCACGGTCGCCCAAGGCGGCGGGACGTTGAAGGGGGATGGACGAACTGAAGTTCCAGACGCCACGCAATTCAGGATGGCCCCATTCGGTGCGCGGCGCGGTGTAGTCGTTTGCATAAGTCTGGGACATCAGCGTCAGCAGCAGTGCCGCTGACAGGGGAGTGCGGATATTCATAACAAAACTCCAGGGCAAAAATGGTGTCTCTCAGCGTGGCCGGGCAGACAGATTGTTATCATTTAACTGCGATTTTTGTGCCTTCTGGACGGGATTGCAGCATAGCTGCAGGCCTATCACAAGTGCTTTATGGCTGAAATGTAACCGTTCTTTTTTTGTATTCTCAGACAAAGGCAATCCAGTAACCGCGGATGGGTTATCAGTTCAAGCAGCGCTGACATCTGGCGTGTGTCAGTCTTCGCGCTTCTGTCGTGATTTCAAGTCTTGGGTGAGGAGGTCCAATATCAATGCTGGTTATTGTTCCCGTCATGTCGGCCTGTTCGTCTTGTGCCCACTCCCATCCACGATGGGCAAACGCGCCCGGATTTAAGACCGGCAAGGCAAAACCGTGGGTTGTGGCGGCAGCTCCGAAGCTTGTATTCTGCGGCTTGTTAGTGAATCGCCAGCAACACACAGGCCTGGCTGCAAACCCTGAACAACAACCAAGGATCTCATCGTGACTAAACGAAATTTTTCTCGTGTTCTTGCTGTTATCGCAGCGACTACGCTGCCCTTGAATCACTTTATTCAGGCAGACGACGTGCTCGACGCTCTGGCAGAGCGCTATGTCAAACTCGCGCTGGCGTTTGGGGAAATCGACAGTAACTTTGTTGATGCCTACACGGGTCCTGCCGAGTGGCGAGAGCAGGCGCGCGCCGCCGCGTTGCCATTGCCTTTGCAGATGACTGAAGCCGCTGCGATCTCAGCAGAGTTGGGTGCAGCTGTTGCCGAAGCCGGCGAAGAAGCGCGGCTGCTGCAGTTGCAGCGCAACGTGCTGGCGCTCAGCACACGGATGCGCATGGCCAATGGCGAACGGTTGTCGTTTAATGAAGAGGCTGCATTACTGTACGACGCTGTGCCACCCGAGTATGACTACGCAGAATTTGACGCGGCACTGGCCGAATTGGAAACACTGTTACCCGGCGATGCGCCCTTGGGTGACAGAGTGCAGGCGCTGCGTGACAAGCTGATTGTAAGCAGGGATAAAGTGCCGGCCGTGATGGAAGCAGCGATTGCCGAGTGCCGCGCGCGCACCGTGGCGCGTTATGAATTGCCAGCCGATGAACGCTTCGATCTTGAATTTGTCACCGATAAACCGTGGAGTGGTTATAACTGGTACCAGGGCAATAATCGTTCACTGATTCAGGTGAATCTGGACCAGCCATTCCTGATTACCCGCGCACTCGACCTCGGCTGCCATGAGGGTTATCCCGGTCACCATGTGTGGAATCTGTACGTCGACAACCGTTTTGTAAAAGAAAACGGCTGGCTGGAGTACCAGGTGTTCCCGTTATTTGCGCCCGCCAGTTTGTTTGCTGAAGGTTCCGCCAATTTTGGCGTAGAACTCGCCTTCCCCGGCGAAACCCGCCTTGCGTATGAACAGCAGATGCTCTATCCGATTGCCGGTCTTGATCCGGCTGACGGGGCACGTTTCGAGACCATCAGTGCCTTGATGAGCAAGCTTGGTAATGCCCGCACACAGATCAGCCGCGAGTATCTGGACGGTGACATCACCCGTGAACAGGCCATCGAACTGGCGATGAAGTATCGACTGATGTCGCGCTCGCGCGCCGAACAGAGTTTTGACTTTGACGACACCTATCGTGCCTATGTCATCAATTACTCGCTCGGGTTGGATATTGTGCGTGACTACATCGGTCGCCATGCCGACACCGATGAGGCGCGTTGGGCGGTGTTTGAGGAGCTGTTGAAAAAACCTACCGCTGCGAGTGATCTGGTGGAGTGATGTACTCCGCCAGATCACTCTATCCGGTCATGTCTACCTGTCCGCCAATCAGTTCCCCTGAATTCTGCCAAGGTCAGATTGGCATCAGATTTCCCCGCGCCGCGCAAATCCAATGATGTTGTCAGCGGCGCGGAATGCCAGCGCCATGATAGTCATGGTTGGCTGCCCACGTGATGAGGTCACCATGCTGCTGCCATCTACCATAAACAAATTAGGCACATCGTGCGAGCGGTTGTATCTGTCCACCACGGACGTAGCCGGATCATTACCCATGCGACAGGTGCCCAGCAGATGCACAGACCCGCTCTGACCGTTTTCCGGGTAAAAACCATACTTCTGAACAGCGCCGGCCGCATCCATCAATTCCAGACAACGCTCCATAAAGAACTTCGCGGTAGCAATATCATCCGGATGGTCAAGATAGGTGGTGCGCAATGCGGGTCTGCCAAATTTGTCTTTCAGCTGCGGATCCAGCGACACGCTGTTGGTTTCCAGTGGCAATGACGTGCAGTGTCCGCTGAACGCCGCTGTATAACTGAAGTTGCGCGACAGGTTGCGTTTGTACTCCGGTCCCCAGCTGGGTCCGCCAAACATGGCATTCATGGCGGATCCCATCGGTGTGCCGCGTGTCGGATGACGGCCATCGATACCGCCGCCGCCGTAAAACCCCAGATTCGGGTCCAGCGCATAAAAGTCATGAATGACGCGGGTAGCCGGGATACTTTTCCAGGCATTTACCGGTTGCTCAAACAGTCCTACCGCCGATGCGTGGCAGTTAAACATCAGGTTTTTGCCCACATAGCCACTGGAATTGGCGAGTCCATTGGGGTGCTGCGCGGATTCTGACAGTAACAGCAGGCGCGGTGTCTCTGCGCCATTAGCACATAACACCACGGCCTTGGCACGTTGCGACTGTTCGTTGCCGTCGGCATCCCAGTACACAACCTCGTCAGCGCGACCCGCCGCGTTGGTGTTCACGCGTGCGACGGTGCAACCGGTGCGCAGTTCACAATGACCGGATGCCAGGGCCAACGGGATCATCGACACCATGGTAGAAGATTTGGCATTGGCTTCGCAGCCATAACCATTACAGAACCCGCAATGAATACAACCAGGCCTGCCATTATGCGCCTGCGACAAAATGGCGACCGGCGCCGGATAGGCGGTCAGCCCCAAGGCTTTTGCGCCACGTTCCAACAACACATCGGAGGACTTGACCGGCATTGGCGGGCACGGGTAATCGCGCGAGCGGGGCGGATCCCAGGGACCTTGCAGTCCGGAGACGCCAATCTCCCAATCGACTTTTGAGTAGTAGGGCTCCAGTTCTTCATAGCTGATAGGCCAGTCCACAAAGTTGGTGCCGGGAACGCCGCCACGCACACTGGCTTCGTTAAAATCCAATGGCCGCATGCGCCAGAAATTGCCGGAATAGTGAATGCTGCTGCCGCCCACATTGTGCGCGTAACCCAAACGTCCAGTGCCGGCTTCAGCGACGTCATTTTCGGTGCGCCGGAATGATTGCGGGTGGCCCTGACGCGTGCTCCAGGTCAGTTCATTGTTCTGCTCGATACCCCACTCATCGTGACGGAAATCGGCGGCGGTCAGGTGCGGTCCCTGCTCCAGCACCACCACGGTAAACCCGGCCGTGGAGAGCTCTTTGGCCATGATGCCGCCAGCAGAACCCGAACCCACTATCACAAAATCAACTTCATCACTGTTCGCATAACGTGTTGCTGCTTCAGCCATGTTTACTCTCCTCGCGCTGCGTAGTCAGCGTCGTAGTAACCAAATGGCGGCATATACGCGTGTGCGTGGGTCATGCCAATCAGGTTGTATCCCACATCAGGGCCGGTGCCGCCGTATTGGGGCAGGGCAAACAGTGATGCCACCGTCAGAAAGCGCACGGTGCTGAAAAACGGTGTGGTTTCAATGGCGCTTAACAAAGCATCCTGCTGGGTTTCGCTCAGCGCAGCAAACGATGACACCGCAAACTCACGGTTGGCGCTGGCATTTAACTCAACAATGCCAGTCTGCAGGATGCTTAATTGATCCTGACGATCATCGGCGAGCACCACGTCCATAAACCGCACACTGCCGGCTTCGCGCGCACCGGGCGTGTCGTCGGTAGGAACAATGCGTGCGCTGATGGCGTCCAGTTCAATGGCCTGGTCATTGCTCAGTATTGTGTATTGCGCGTCGGCGCTTGCCGTTGGGTTTTGCTCACTGGCCTGCCGGCAGGCTGTCAGGATGGCGGGCAGGCTGAGGACAATCAACGAGCCTTTTGCCGCGGTGCTGAGCCCGGCCAGAAACTGGCGGCGGGACAATTCACGGTCATTCATAGGTAACTCCGCAGTGGGTTGACGTGTGAGCACGTATCGATTCAGCGCTCAGCCTATTCCTCCTGCCAACGAATAACAATGCGCAAAATACCCCGGATTTATGCTTAAAACATACCCGTAATATGCTGGTGCCCTGATGGGTTCATGTTTTCTGCGAAGGTCTGCAATAAATGTGCGAGCAAGCACAAGGTCCTGCATAGGTGACTGTGCGCCTATCGCATCGGCGGATTTGAATGGAAGGTTAGACAACATGAACCAGTACTTTGCGCATGCCTTTTTCCTGTGATGGATTTATGCTACCAACACACCAAAAAAAGGAGACAGTCCAATGTCGTATGTTGATGGTTTTGTTATTGCCGTACCACTCGCTAACAAACAAGCCTTTATTGACCATGCAAAAATGGCCGATGAAATGTTTCTGGAAATGGGCGCCTTGCGCATTGTTGAATGTTGGGGCGACGAAGTGCCTGACGGCAAAGTCACTGACTTCAAAGGCGCCGTCAAGGCCACGCCCGACGAAGTTGTTGTGTTCTCCTGGATCGAATGGCCTGATAAGGCGACCCGCGATGTTGCCTTTGAAAAAATGCATAGCGGCCAGCTTGATGATCCGCGCATGGATCCCTCAAAAAATCCCATTCCCTTTGATGGCAAACGCATGATCTGGGGCGGTTTTGTGCCGGTAGTGACATTGGAGAAACACAATGCGCAACAAACAGGGTGAGTGTATCTGGTACGAATTGTTGACGGCAGATATCAATGGTGCTTAGGCCTTCTGCAGCAAGGTAGTAGGTTGGCATATTGTTGATAGCGGCATGATGCAACTGGATGACGATATAAATGCCGGGGTGCTGTACCCGTCTGCTGGGGATACATCAGTGTGGATGATGTTGATGCCAGTTTGGAAAAACAGACGGCAGCTGGCGGCTCGGTGATGATGCCTGCATCTCCATAAAGTTCGAAGGCACAACAATTTGCGCGAGCCAAATTGGCGATGATATTCGTCGGCAACGAAAAGCACTGAAGGTCAGTGCAAGTGCGGCGGCCGAGCCAGCAGTAATGTCGCGTTTAACCTGTTACAAAATCGAGAAAGGTGAAATCACGGTTTTGTTAGGCGCCTATCTGTCTGCTGCGCATATTTTCCAGCAAACTGGTGGGGCCAGTGAACATTGGATAGCGGTGAGAATTCATCTTTCAGATTTTTCACAACTCAGAAAGTTTGCCTGGCAAGTGACCGATGTTGACACGTTAAGCCCGGCAGAGGCCCTCGATGTTTATGAGCGCAATTGGCGTCATCTCGATGAATCAGTTTTAGTTGATGAAGAGCGAAAACTTATCAATGGATTGAAAATGGTTTTAAATTTCGGGGTAAGGTCAGTTATAACCTAAAAAAATATGTTGGTTTTATTCGACCACACCAGTTTAAAGCCGATCATCGAAGCACCAACCTAACCCACCACCCCAGCCACCAGATATAACTTCCTCAGGCTGGCGCTGGTTAACACAAACGGGTAGCTGTCTGGCTGGCCCATGCTGCGCGAGAGCACGTTTAACACGCTGCTCAGGCGTACCCAGCGATTAACCATCTGCAGAAATTTTTCCGCGCCTTGTTCATCGTAAAAGGCGCAATCCTGCAGTTGATCGGCGGTAAACGGGTCGGTGTGTAATTTAAATGCGTCGGCATCCACACCAAAGTGGTCGGCGGCGCTCAGTGCATCCGTCATGTGCAGGTAATGCGCCCAGGTTTCAGCCCAGTCTTCCCAAGGGTGAGAGGCGGCGTAACTGCTGATGTAGTGATTCTGCCAGTCGGGCGGAGGTCCTGCCAGGTAGTGCTGGTCGAGCGATGCCGTGTAGTGCTGGCGTTCATCACCAAACAACTGGCGGAACAGCGGCAGCCACGGGCTGTGGTTGATCAGCCGTTCCCAGTAATAGTGACCGGACTCGTGGCGGCAGTGGCCGAGCAATGTGCGGTAAGGTTCCTGCATCTGTTGGCGTATCTGTTCGCGAAACGCCGGATCGGCTTCGGCGATGTCGAGGGTGATGATGCCGGCTTTGTGGCCGGTGATCAGCATGTCCTGGCCGGGTTTCCAGCGTAGCAGTTCAAATCCGAGGCCGGTATTGGGCTCGTGCACGCGGGTGTGAACCGGCAGGCCGAGCATCAGCAACTGGGCAATCAGGCGACGTTTGGCAATTTCACACAGTCGCCAGTAGTCCGCATTGCCACTTTGTTCAAGATCGGGGGTTGCTACATTCAGCGCGCAGGCCAGGCAGACGTCGCCGTGGCCGTGCAGATCCTGCGCCGGGCTGACCAGCCAGTTGCACTGAATGGCGGCGTCCAGATTGGCGCAGCGTTGCCATGTGTCGATAGTGGGTTTATCACTGGCAAAGTCTTTGTGCAGCACCCAGCGGCTATCTACGTCGGCGGGCAGCAGGCTGACGATGCGTCCCTGTTCGGGATGAAAGGCGAGGTCGCTGCCACAGCGCAGGCAGATGCTGTTTTCAAAAAAAACCACCTGCCCGCAGTGACAATGCGAGCGGTGGTTATAGGACCTGAACTTCATTGAGATTGTGACTGAGTTGACTCAACGGGTCTGGCGAACCAGGTGGAGACAATGGCAGCGTGCAGGTCGTCAAAGTCGAGTTGAATTTCATCCACAAAACCGTGCAGGCGTGCCGGTTCGGTTGCCAGCAAACCAATGTCAGCGGCCGCCAGATG
>CALQJO020000016.1 GCA_943330915.2 Rhodoferax sp. OV413
AACTCCGACGGCTCAACGCTTTGTGTTGAGGCCATCAGCCCCCAACGCACGCCGAGTTCACGGCCACTATCCAACGTGGCACTGACAATTCTCGCCTCGATCAATACCTGTTTGACCGGCACATCGATGACCGTCAGCAACTCTTCAATCGCCTGCAAACTGGCGCTGTCATCTCGCATGATCAACGTGTTCGTGCGTTGATCCACTCTTGCAGAACCGCGTGCGGACAACAATCCAGTCGCGGATTCTGCATTTTCGACGGTTAACAGCGCTAACACAGACTGAGCGTCTGCATAGTTGAGCTGCAGGTAACGCGTCTGCAGGGTTTCCTGTAACTGATGACGAAGTTCTATCTCGGCATCCTGTCGGGCAAGTTGCTCCGCGCTGGCAACCGAGAGCACGTTACCGCGCAGACGGAAAGCCAACTCGCGCCCCAACAGCACCATGTCCAGCGTTTGCTCAGCCGACAAATGCTCAACATGCACACTAACCACTCCGCCGGTGTCTCCTGACAGCACCAGATTCAGACCCAATTCATCGGCGATGATCTGCAATGCCTCTGCCAAGGGCACATCGACAAAATGGAAAGTGAGCAAACCATCACCATCCGCCGAGTCAGCCCGGGCACTCAACGCCGTCAGCATCAAGGACAGCCACAATATCAGTATGCCTCTGCAGAGACAGTTAATTGTTCGAAACACGTTGCAGCCGCCCCTCGTTGTCCGTGCGCAGATACACAAGGCTGTTGCCGTTGTCTCTGAGAATGAAGCCTTTTGCCTGACCTCGAGGAGATTGATCAACAAGCACTGTGCCAGACGTTGATGTTACCCCCGGGGTCGCCAGATCCGGCTGCATCACGAAATCGTCATCAACATACAAGCCTGTCTCAACCTTGATGCTCATGGAGAGCTCGTATCCTGCATGATCAGCCAGCACCTGCAGATTCAGACCCTGCATGCGTGCGTGATAAATGGTCTGGCGGATTTCTGACCAGAACTCCACCAGCGCACTCATTGAAAGATGCGCGCTGATGTCAATGGCCAAAGCGCCATCGACGTCAACCGCACCGGGACGAATGTACTGAAGACGCACATGATTTGACCGGGCAATTGCGCGAATCAGGTCAAGCAGATAACTGAGTTCCGGTTTACGGCTATCAACGTGCTCTACAATATCTGCACCAAAACTCTGTCGCCACAGCGACAATTGTCTGGTGTTGAGCTCTTGAATCGAAAATTCGATATCCTGCAGTTGCACCACCGACTCGGCGAATGCCAACTCCCTGTCCCTTGGCAACCACTTCATCAGGGAGTACCAAAGCAACAGCACTGACAGCAGATTGATCACCAAAAAAACCACGATCAGCAGTATCCGCTCAGACCGACCCAATCGGCCAATTCGGGAAAAAACTGTGTGATTACCGATCTGCATGGTGCCCGTCCGCGACTGATGACACCTGTTTCGAAATCACAAACTGGTACTTACCGTTTGTGGCCAGCTCAATCTGGTGGTCTTCCTGTTGTGCCAGAGCCTGATGTTTTAGATACCGGAGGGTGCTGGCATCATCAGACTCTCCCGATAGTTGCAGTTGCTGGCCAGTCCACTGCACCTTGCTTATTCTTACCGCATTATCCAGCCCTGCCCATTCTTGCATCCGCGCCTGCCAAGCGGCATTTTGTTGCCAATACGTGTGTCGCGCCTGCTGCCTCTGATTAATTGCCAGGCGCGTCTCATAAGACTGCTGCATAAATTGCTGCAGGGCCGCAGCGCTCAACAATTGCTGCTGTAATTGCGTCATGCGCTGCTCTGCCAGTCGCTGCTCCGTAAAAAACGCCTTCAGGATGAGAATCACAGCGAAGGCAGTTAAGGCTAGTATCACTGTCAGCACTTGTAAGGTCCGGCGCAGCCGTTGGCTATACAAAGTCTGCCGCCATGGCAATAAGTTCATTGACATGTCATCGGCTCCTGCATAGCCAGTGCAATTGCGGGCGCCAGTATTGTCGGGGGTAACGATTTCGAATGCAGACAAGCGTTATCAATGGGCCAGTCTGTAAACGGGTCTATGCTTTGCGGGTTGAAGCCAAAGAACTGTCTGATCAACTCACTCAGGCCGGACGTTGCCGCTCTTCCACCATACAGCAGAACCCGCGCCGGCTGAGTGAGCATCTCTGACATTCGATACTGCTGCAGGGCTCTGCGCATGATGAGCAGAAACCCCGAGCAATCAGCCTGCATCTGTCCGCCCGACAGCGGGTAACTACGCACGTATCCTGGGATGCCAGCAGTCATGGCACAAAGGCGAACGGAACTGAAACCGGCATCAATGTAGAGATGAAGGGAGTTGTCAGCGTCAAGCAGGTGAGCCATCTGATTCTCTCCTGCCCGCGGGGAGCTGGCCGCGGCCAGCACCATCACATCGATGGCAACCTGCACAGGCATACGGCGAACAGCGCGCAATGGCTGCAAACAGTCCTGCATCAGGGCGTCAGTACAAACTGCAGTCAGCCACACCCTGGTGAGCTGATGTCCTGTGTCAGAATCCCCGTCTGCCGGGGTCACCGGGCAATAGTCCATAAACAGACCTTGCTGGTCTTCCTGCGGCAAGTGCTTTTCAATATCCAATCTAAGGGCCAGATCAACCTGGTGCAAATCGAGGGTCGCCGGGAGTTTAGTTTTTCGGAACATCACACCTGCGCAGTGAATGGCCAGAACTATTCTGGGCTGACTCAGCCGCAACCAGCATGGCAACGAACCCAGCATGCTGCCTAGCGTTTTGCCAGGATTGTCAGCCACCGGCTCGCTCTTGGCGCACAGCAGCAGCCAGCGATGCTGACGTCGACGCAGCACTGCAAGTTTGATCGCATAGCTTCCTATATCAATTCCGATAACGGGTGTTCTGCAGCCTGACATCGCCATGCCCTTCCCTGGTCATGTCTGAGGTAATGATGGTTACACAACTGATTTGTAGTCCATACAGCACTCTCCTGCCGGAATATTTTCTGGGGCAATCCATCAAAATGAGGGCTATAATCATGCACTTGGAAAGACACGCCGGAGTTGGCGGTCTACTGTAAACAACTGGTCGTCGCCGCAGGACTGCATGCTCATGACGAAAACCATAAAATTCATGTTCTGGTTCGGCATCTTCTGCCTGAGCGGGATATTGATGGTGGCATCAGCCGCCTACCTTTACCTGTCCCCGCAATTGCCCTCCGCCGAGACCTACCGGCAGGTGCAGCTGGAGACGCCGCTGCGCATTCTGACCGCGGATTTGCGACTTATAGAAGAGATTGGCGTACGCCGAGATCCGATCAGCTACGAGGAAATTCCTCCGATGATGGTCAACGCCGTTATCGCCAGTGAAGATGCGCGCTTTTACTCTCACCCCGGCGTTGATTTCCGGGGCCTGGTGCGTGGCTTTTACGGATTTGTCCGCGGCGTTAACCTGGGCGGTGGCAGCACCATCACCATGCAGCTCGCCAACAATATTTCGTTCGACAGCGATAGCGTGTACGCGCGCAAACTCAAGGAGATACCGTTTGCGCTCAGGCTGCAGCAAGAACTTACCAAAGAAGAAATTCTCACGCTTTATCTGAATCTTGTGTTTTTTGGACAAGGCGCTGAAGGCATCAGCTCAGCAGCGGCGGTTTACTACGGCAAAACAGTTAACCAAATGACCATCGGTGAGATGGCGACCATGGTGTCTCTGTTGCCATGCCCTTCGGTCTGCAATCCGATCACCGATCCCGAACGCGCGCGGGTTCGACGAGATGTGGTAATCAACAAAATGCTGGCACAAGGCATGATCACGCATGAGCAACATGCACAGAGCCTGGTGGAGCCGATTAACGCCAGCCGTCACTTGCGCACCATTGAAGTCAATGCCCCCTACGTGGCTGAAATGGTCAGGCAGCAGTTATATGCCCAGTATGGTGAAGATATCTATCGCCTTGGCATTGAAGTCATCACCTCTATTGACAGCCGGCTGCAAAATGCTGCGACATCAGCATTGACGAATGGTCTTGAAAACTATTACGACCGGCGCCACGGATATCGGGGGCCGGAGGCCAGATTGCCAACGTCGGGTGATGACCGGCACGAACGTTGGTTGAGCGAACTGGCCGTCAGGCCAGATTACGGAAACCATGTTCCCGGCGTCGTTAGCACTGTCAATGATCGTTCCATCGATGTGATGTTACGAGACGGCTCGACCGTGACCGTCAACTGGTCTGGACTGGAATGGGCCAGACCTTTTATAACGCGCGATAATGCGTGGCCGGTGCCCACACAGGCCTCTGAGGTTGCGCGCACCGGAGATGTTGTGCGGCTGCGCATAAGTAGCACCGGGGAATGGCAACTTGGGCAAGTACCGGAACTGCAAGGTGCCATCGTTTCAGTCTCTCCGGACAATGGCGACATCCTGGCTCTGGTGGGCGGATACGACTTTCGCTTCAGCCAGGTAAACCGGGCGATCGCCTCACGGCCGCCAGGTTCGGGCTTCAAACCTTTCTTATATGGTACTGCGCTTGAAAGCGGATTTACCGCCGCATCGCTGATCAACGATGCACCGTTTTCACGCGGCGACTACCGTCCTCAAAATTACGAGCGCAATTTTGTCGGACCCATCACCTTGCGTAACGCCATCAAAGATTCCAGGAACGTGCCAGCCGTGCGCCTGTTTGATCAGCTGGGCTGGGAAAAGGTGTTTGATTTTGCAGGCCGGTTTGGATTTCGTACCGAGAACTTTCCGCGCAATGACCTGACCATTGCCTTGGGTAGCCAGGACGTACAACCTCTCGAAATGGCCAGTGCCTACGCCATGATTGCGAATGGCGGCCAACGGATCCAGCCCACGCTGATCAAAAAAATTAAAACGGTGCAGGGTGTGGTTTTTGAAGCACAAACGCCCGCGCCTGCAACAGTGACCGATCCCCGCGTCGCCTACATACTCAACACCATGCTGCGCAGTGTGGTTGAGGCCGGCAGTGGCCGACGTATCGCACGGGAAATTGATCGACGCGATCTGATGGGGAAAACCGGAACCACCAACGGACCGGCGGAACTGTGGTTTACCGGTTTTAATCGCGATATCTCCACCAGCGTGTTTGTCGGCTTTGATACCCCTGAAGCGCTGGGCGAATCCGAGCAGGGCGCCACGGTTGCTGTCCCTATCTGGATCGACTATATGAAACAGGCACTTGAAGGACGACCCGAAAACACAATGAGTCGCCCGGACGGATTGGTCGACCGCCTGATCGACCGAGAATCCGGCGAAATCGCCAGACCAGGGCAGGCTGATACCATGTTTGAAGTGTTTATGGCCGAGTCAGCGCCTGCAGAATTTCGCAACCAGCAACAACCGCGAACCCCGGATCGGGATAATCAGAACACACTCTCTACCGAGATCATATTCTGAAAAAGTTTCGCCCATAAAAAAGCCCCGATTTCCGGGGCTCTTTTTAGCAGGTCAGGGCACTGACAACTTACTTGACTATGCGGCTACCAAAACGCTTGTTGAAGCGATCAATACGGCCGGCGCTGTCCAGTATCTTCTGTTTGCCCGTGTAAAAAGGGTGGCAAGCTGCACAGACATCGACCAACATGTCGCGGCCCAGCGTAGAACGGGTGTTGATAACGTTGCCACAACTGCAGGTAGCTTTGATTGCAACATAATTGGGATGAATATCAGCTTTCATGGTATGTCCTCGTAAATTAATGGTATCGCCGCGCGCCACCAACTAAAATCTGACGCGCACCATACCTGAGCAAGTACCACATCGCAGACAATCCCGAATTGGATTGGCCATTTGTGGCTATTCAGAAAAGGGCGCCATTGTAACAGACAATAACGACTAAGCAAGAGAGCTTAACTGGACTGGTTTACCTGCGCGCGGATGCGCTCATGGTTACGCACCGTTTCCCGCATAATCTGCGCCAGAATATCTGTCAGCAGCTCCGGGTTCAGCTGATGAGCCTCACACAATTTGCGGATGCTGGAGAGCTTTTCCTCTTCCCGCTTGGGATCAACTGAGTTCAGACCTGCGCTCGCCTTGAGCTCACCTACTTTTTGAGTCAGCGCAAAACGATTTGCCAACAGCAGCACCAAGGCATGGTCAAGGCGGTCAATCTGCTGCCGCAACGAGAGTAATTCTTTCAAAACCTCGGACTGGGCATTGTTGCTGTTCAAGATAGCTCCTGTTGTTCGCGCAAGATCAGCCACCGCTGAACGGTGGTTGTTTGACCGGGAGTATAATGGAAGCCTCGCCCGGCTAAAACCAGTTATAATCGCCGGCCATCAAATGACATCCGGCCGGAACCGCACTGACCCATGCTTGTTGACCTGCGCCTGTTTATTCATGTCTGACTCAAATTCTGCCATGCCGGATTCGCTCGCCATCGTCCGGGTTGCGGTTCCTACGCCTTTGCGTCGCAGCTTCGATTATCTGTTGCCTGCAGCACTGGCCTCAGAACAACCCGGCATTCAACCCGGCATCCGTGTGCTTGTGCCCTTTGGCAACAGAGAGCTGACTGCGGTTGTACTGCAACTGGACTCAAAGTCCGAATTGCAGACTGACAAACTTAAAGCAGTCATCAGTATTCTGGACAGTGAACCGCTGATTCCCGCGCACCTGCTCAGTCTTTGGGTGTGGGCGGCAAAATACTATCAGCACCCTGTTGGTGATGCGCTGCACTCGCTTATGCCGGCGAGTCTGCGTGGCACTGCATCAGCCAAAATCAAAATTCACGCCATCGACAGCCAACAATCGCAAACCAGACACACCTATCCGGCTGAGCAACAACAAGTGCTTAACTCTGCACAACAAGCTGCTTGCGACCAGATTACCGGGGCCCTTGGTCGATACCAGGGTTTTTTGCTCGACGGGGTCACCGGCAGCGGCAAAACAGAAGTCTATCTGCAAGCGATTGCCAGGGCGCGAGCGCTTGGTAAACAGGCCTTGGTGCTGGTGCCGGAAATCAGCCTGACACCTCAGACACTGGCCCGGTTTCAGCAGCGTTTTGATGAACCCATTGCAGTCCTGCATTCCGGTTTAACAGCAAGGCAGCGTTTAAATGCGTGGTTGGCCGCCTCGTCAGCACAGGCTGGCATTATTATCGGGACGCGGTCTGCCGTCTTTACACCCATGTTGGCACCGGGCCTTATCATTGTTGACGAAGAGCACGATGGCTCCTTCAAGCAACAGGATGGCTTCCGTTATTCAGCACGAGATCTGGCCGTGATGCGCGCATCGGCAGAACAGATCCCGATTGTGCTGGGCTCTGCAACGCCCAGCCTTGAGAGCCTGCACAATGCCTCGTCTGGACGCTATAGCCGATTGCAACTGCCTGAGCGAGCCGGCGTGGCAAACAAACCAGCCTTTGTGCTGGTTGATACCCTCACCCAAAACATGCAACAAGGATTTTCTGCGCTGTTACTGGATCACATCCAACGGCACACCCGTGATGGCAATCAAGTATTGGTGTTTATCAATCGTCGTGGTTTTGCTCCCCTACAGCAGTGTGGCGATTGTGGCTGGACTGCCGAGTGCACGTTCTGCGACGCACGTCTGACCATCCACAAAAATCCTCCACATCTGTGCTGTCACCACTGCGAACGGCGGCATCCGATTTTTCGTCACTGCCCTGATTGTGGCGGCAAATCCATGCAAGCGGTCGGTGTCGGCACTGAACGCAGTGAAGCCTTCCTGAAACAATGTTTTCCGGCCACGGATGTCATCCGC
This sequence comes from Rhodoferax sp. OV413, assembly GCA_943330915.2. GTDB lineage: Bacteria > Pseudomonadota > Gammaproteobacteria > Pseudomonadales > Pseudohongiellaceae > Pseudohongiella. The sequence goes on from CALQJO020000016.1 coordinate 7,740, forward strand.
ATTGATCGCGATGTGACTCGTAAAAAAGATGAACTGGAACGTTTGTTAGCCAAAGTTCAACATGGTGGCCCCTGCATCCTGGTGGGCACACAAATGCTGGCCAAAGGACATCACTTCCCAGATGTGACATTGGTCGCCGTACTTGAAGCTGATAGTGGATTGTTCAGCGCAGACTTCCGCGGCCAGGAATTTATGGCTCAATTGCTGACACAGGTCGCCGGCAGGGCCGGGCGCGCTGACAAGCCTGGCGAGGTGTTAATTCAAACTCGGCATGCAACGCATCAAAGCCTACAGCTACTTATTAACCGTGGGTATCATGCGCTGGCCGATCAATTGATGCTGGAACGGCAAAGTACCAGCATGCCGCCCTTTACCTCTCTGGCCTGTTTGCGTGCCGAAGCCATCAACAGTCAGGCGCCGATGGAATTTCTGATGAAAGCGCGGACATTGATTGAACAACTCTGTGCCTCACAATTTCCGCATCAGGCCATCATGATCAACGGCCCGTTGCCTGCACCCATGGAAAAGCGTGCCAATCGTTTCCGCCAGCAATTACTTGTCCGCGCCCATCAACGGCAAGACCTGCAGCAATTGCTGGGCACCCTGTGTCTGCAACTGGAAGGCCTGAGCAGTCAAAGACTCGTGCGCTGGTCAGTGGATGTTGACCCACAGGATATGATGTAAAGCCCGGATGCGTGTATTATCTGCACCCTTGACTGAGCAACAGCCTTTTTGAGGATAGACCGCCAGATGGAACAGGATTTCGCAAAAAGACGCACCCGCACACCACTGGCTGAACCTTCCGCGGTAGCACAGCCATCCAGCCTCGGATTACTGTTGACGGGGTTGGTTACCGGAATTGCCGTCGGGTTGTTTATCGCACTGATGGTTTACCTCTCAGGGGCATTGCCACCAGCACCCGGTCATGTTGTTGCGCCGGACAGTCGCGAGATCGAAACACCCGACATTGCAAGCGCTGACAGCGAAGGCGGACTGACCCAAGAGCAACAACGGGAAGCTCAACGTCTGCAACTGGAGTTTTATCAGGAGCTACCTAATTACGAAGTGGTAGTCAATGTGACACCCGTTGAAGGGGCAGTATTGCGCACTCCCGCGGTTGCGGTCGCCACCACTGACAGTAGTCCCCTGGTTGAGACTGACACCGTTGTTGAAAACAGTGCTGTAGTGACGGATGGCACCAGAGCGGAAAGCCTAGCTACTGACAACACCGAGACGCAGACAGCGGCGGCCATCCCCGTTGATGTGACAGATCCGGTCTCTGCTGCTTTGCTTGAAATCAGCAACAGGTCTCCCGTGGTCCCTGCTGCTCCTGCGCAAGCAACGGCGCCAGCATCGACCGAGGCTGACATCAGCCCTTCCTTTATGCTGCAAGCTGGCGCCTTTCAACAGCAGGCCACAGCCAATACTCAACTGAACAGATTGTTGGGGCTTGGGCTCAATGCCCGCATCCGCGAGGAAACCTTGCCCGGCCGTATACTTTACCTGGTGCAGGCAGGGCCTTATGACTCTCGTGATGACATGTTGCAGGCCGAACGCGTGTTACGCAGCAACAGCATCGACAGTATGAGAATAACCCTGAGCCAACCTTGAACACAGGCTGGCAGTCCCAATATTCCTGAGAGCAGATATATCAGTCCCACATTTTCCAAGGAGAAGCGCGTTGGAGCAGTTTCGCGGTACCACCATACTGTCTGTGCGACGTAACAATAAAATTGTGATTGGTGGCGACGGCCAAGTGTCACAAGGCAACACCGTGTTAAAGGGCAATGCCCGCAAAGTCAGGCGCCTTTACAAAGATCAGGTTCTTGCAGGATTTGCCGGTGGCACAGCCGATGCATTCACCTTGTTTGAACGCTTTGAAGAACAGCTGGAAAAACATCAGGGTAAACTGGTGCGCTCCGCAGTATCCCTTGCAAAACTGTGGCGCACCGAGCGCTCCTTGCGCCGTCTCGAAGCGCTTCTGGTAGTTGCTGACAAAGATGCCTCGCTGATCATCACCGGAAACGGCGATGTCATCGAACCCGAAGATGGCCTGATGGCCATCGGATCAGGCGGATCATTTGCATTGTCTGCAGCGCGGGCTCTGTACTTCAACACCGATCTCGACGCACGCACCATTGTTGGAAAAAGCCTGGGCATTGCCGCAGACATCTGCGTGTATACCAATCACCAGCACGTTATTGAAGAACTCGAATACTAATCGGTTGCCGCCCAATTTTTCAGGACTACTTGCATGACCATGATGACTCCCAGAGAAATCGCCTCAGAACTTGACCGACATATTGTGGGGCAAAAGGCTGCCAAACGCGCCGTTGCCATCGCATTGCGCAACCGCTGGCGACGTATGCAGCTGGGGGCTGATATCCGTCAGGAAATCACCCCAAAAAATATTCTGATGATTGGCCCGACCGGCGTGGGCAAAACCGAAATCGCACGCCGGCTCGCCAAACTGGCCAATGCGCCGTTTATCAAGGTTGAGGCAACCAAATTCACGGAAGTCGGTTATGTGGGCCGCGATGTTGAATCTATCATTCGCGACCTGGTGGATATCGCCATCAAAATGTTGCGTGACGAGCAGATTCGCAAAGTCCAGCACCGCGCCGAAGAAGCCGCTGAAGACCGAGTGCTTGATGCGCTGTTGCCGCCACCTCCACGGGTACCCAATGCCGCCGCCGAACTGTCAGGCAACGACCCTCAATCCGCCACACGCCAGATGTTTCGTAAAAAACTGCGCGAAGGCGATCTGGATGACAAAGAAATCGAAATCAGTGTTGCGGAAGGTCTTGGCGGTGTAGAGATTATGGCGCCCCCCGGCCTTGAAGAAATGACCAGTCAACTGAAGTCCATGTTCTCTTCCATGCAGAATGGGCGAAAAAAATCCCGTCGCATGCCCGTCAAAGCGGCGCTGCGCCTGCTCCGGGAAGAGGAAGCGTCCAAGCTTATCAATGAAGACGAATTAAAGGCTCTCGCCATTGAAGCGACCGAGCAAACCGGCATTGTGTTTATCGACGAAATAGACAAGGTTACCGAACGGGGTCAGACCGGTCATAGTGGCGTCTCGCGGGAAGGTGTTCAGCGCGACCTGTTGCCATTGATCGAAGGCTCAACGGTGACAACCAAATACGGCAGTGTCAAAACCGACCACATTCTGTTTATCGCATCCGGAGCGTTTCACCTGTCCAAACCCTCGGATCTGATTCCTGAACTGCAGGGACGACTGCCCATCCGTGTTGAGCTCGAAGCACTGACTGCAGAAGACTTTGAGCGCATCCTGACTGAACCCAATGCATCGCTGACAGAACAGTACCGGGCGCTGCTAAGCACTGAAAACATGCACATCCGCTTTACGGCTGAAGGCATCAAATCGCTGGCAAAAACCGCCTGGGAGGTTAACGAGCGCACCGAGAATATTGGCGCCCGCCGCCTGCACACAGTGATGGAGCGCCTGCTGGAAGAAGTGTCGTTCAGCGCATCTGATCTTGGCGTGGGCGATCAGAAAGAACTGGTCATTGATGCAGAGTATGTTGAGCAGCAACTCGGCGATCTGGCCCGCAATGAGGATCTGAGCAGGTTCATCCTCTGATGTCAGACACCCATGAATCAGCCGCAACACTTGCGCCGCAACCCACGGGCATCCGTTTGCGACGCAAAAGTGCATTACTGGAATTGAGTTATGCCGATGGCCGGGTGTTTGAACTGCCTGCCGAGTTGTTGCGCGTTTATTCGCCGTCGGCTGACGTCAAAGGTCATGGCAAAGGCCAGGCTGTGCTGCAGGTCGGCAAACGCCACGTCGGCCTCAGCGGCATAGAGGCCATGGGCAACTATGCCGTCCGTCTGGACTTTGATGACGGGCACAACTCGGGCATTTTCAGCTGGGATTATCTTTATCTGCTGGCGACTCAACAGCAGACTGTATGGCAGGACTACCTGAACCGCCTGGAAGCTGCCGGCAAAAGCCGCGATGCGTTGCCAGCGGGTACACAAGTCATTAACATTGTGGACCCCGCGCGTCGCATCTGAACTGCGCAGGATGACATCTCTCAAACCTCAATACCGGTTTAACCGGCAGCAAGCGGCGGCCTTATGAGCAACACTCAAGACTCCGGGCATCACTCAGAAAGTCAGGGTGCAGAGTCAAAAACCCATTTTGGTTATGAGCAGGTCAGTCCTGTGGAAAAAACCCGCCGCGTTGGACAGGTATTCCATTCCGTTGCCAATCGTTATGACGTCATGAATGACCTCATTTCAGTCGGCACTCACCGCATTATCAAGCGACTGACGGTTGAACTGAGCGGCGTAAGACCCGGCCATACCGTACTGGATCTGGCTGGCGGTACCGGCGATTTTTCTATGCGCTTTGCACCGCTGGTTGGCAGCACCGGACAGATTGTACTAGCCGACATCAATGATTCCATGCTCAAGGTTGGACGCGATCGGCTTATTGATAAAGGCATTACCAGCAACGTTCATATTGCCCAGGTCAATGCTGAAACCTTGCCGTTTGCAGATGAGACCTTTGATTGCATCGTGATTGCTTACGGACTGCGTAACGTGACCGACAAAGACAAGGCGCTGCGCTCGATGTACCGCACCCTCAAACAGGGTGGCCGAGCGCTGGTGCTGGAGTTTTCCAAACCCGTCAATCCGGTGCTCGGCAAAGCCTATGACGCCTTTTCAACCTTATGGCCAGTGGCCGGCAAAGTGGTTACCGGTGACGCTGACAGTTACAAATATCTGGTTGAATCGATCCGTATGCACCCGGATCAGGAAACGCTGAAGACCATGATGCAGGATGCCGGTTTCCGCGACTGCAAATATCACAACCTGATTGGCGGCATCAGCGCCATCCACGTTGGATACCGCTAACATGTTTTCCGCCGCGCTGAGCCAGATTATTGAAGCCGGGCTCAATGGACTGTTGCGCAGGGATCCCCATCTGCTGAGCAGTCTCAACAGGGTGGCTGCAGGCAAAAGTCTCAGATTAACCAGCACCCGTCCCGGCGCAGATGACGGGGCAACTGCATGGCAATTGACCCTGATCATTACCCCCGAAAAACTGCATGTGCACAGTAACTCCGCTGACCATGCAGACACCTGCATCTCTGGCAGTCCGCGCGCATTGGCGGCACTGCTTTTCAGCAACGATCCGGCGGCCGCGCTCTACCATCCCGATATTGTGCTATCGGGCGATATTCATCTGATACAGACAATACACAAAACACTCACTGCTTCCGGTACGCGCTGGGATGATGTGCTGGCACCGATGCTTAAACCGCTGCTGGGCGACAGTGGTGTGTCGGTGCTGACAAACGCCGTCAATGTCAGTGCTGGCGTTGTCCGCAACGCCGGGCAGTCCTTGCAGTTGAATGTGCGTGATTATCTGCAGGAGGAGTCCGGTCTGTTGCCAGCCCATGCGCAGACAGAGGACAGCAACACTCGCCTGGATTCGCTGCGGCTGCGAATTGATCGGCTGCACGCCAGAATCGATCTGTTGAGGCAGAAAATCTGACGTCCGGACGCTTGTTTAGTCTGCGCCCGAGCTGTGACAAATTGCCGCAGCGCCTTGTAATGCGTCTGCAGGTTGGGATAATCCAGCCAACGATGGCAAGCGTAAAAACGTGACAACGCTGGTGAAAGCATTTATGACGGTACCTGCGCTGTTAAGCGCACATTCAGTCAGGTTCGCACACAATAAAATTGAGCTTAATCCGGTCAGATGGGCAAACCGGCATCACCCTTAGAAGTACACTATCGACGCTCAGGAGAGTATCCGCATGAAACGAACCGATGGATTTAGCCTGGCAACCGCCGCAGCGGCATTGCTGATGTCTGGCTCCGGCATGGCAGAGCTCGACGTAAATCAGACCAACCCTGATGACCCTATCAAGATCAGCGTCTGCCAGAATGTCAGTGGCGAAGGGCAAAGCGCTTGCAAAGGTTTTGGCAATGATGCCGGTGCGGGCGCCAACAGCTGCAGCGCAGTTGGTTTTGTGGCAGTCACCAGCGGCAACGGTGCTTTTTCCGCAGCACTGTGCCAGGTGCTGGGTGGCACACAGGCCGCGAGCCTGACCGCCAAGCCTGACTTTACGCTGGGCGAAACCGCTGTCAGCGTAACTTACTGCAACGATGTGTTCACCTGCGCCGGTCTGAGCGCCTGCAAGGGTAATTCCAATGCCGCCTGCGCGGGAAAAAACAGCTGCCACGGCATAGGTTTTGTGGGTGTGTACTCGGGCAGTGAAGAGCTGTCCAATGCATTGTGTGAAAAACTGGGTGGCAGCGCACTGTCATCCCTTTAATCAGGTGTGAGCATGCTCGGATTCGGGCTGGGACTGCGCAGTCAACACTATGACTATGTGCTGGAGCATCAGCCGGCGGTAGACTGGTTTGAACTGATCACAGAGAACTATCTGGCGCCTGGCGGGCGTCCCCGTGCCATCTTGCATAAAATCCGAGCGCACTACCCCGTAGTGCTGCACGGATTGTCGTTTAACATCGGCAGCAACGAAGCGCCGGATCTGCATTATCTCGCACAGCTCAAAGCCCTGATCAACGACATACAACCGGCCTGGGTATCCGATCACATCTGCTGGACTGGCCTGCACGGCAAGACCTCTCATGACCTGCTGCCAATAGCCTATAACCCTGAAACATTGTCTCAGGTGGCAGACAAGGTCAACCGCATTCAGGATGCGCTGCAGCAGCGCATTGTGCTGGAGAATCCCTCTGTCTATCTGCAGTTTCGCTCCGCGAGCATGAGTGAACCTGACTTCATCAATTCGCTGACCGTGCAAACCGGCTGTCGCATCCTGCTGGATGTCAATAACGTTTACGTCAGTTGTTTTAATCTGGGCCAGGATCCTTACGCCCATATCTGCGCGCTGAAACACAACAGTGTTCAACAGTTCCATCTGGCCGGGCATACCCACAACGGCAACCACATTATCGACACCCATGACCACCCGGTCAGTGATGCGGTATGGGAGCTCTATGCGCACGCCTGCCGACACTTTGGTGAAACCGCCACTTTACTGGAGCGCGATGATCATATTCCGCCATTCCCTGAGTTAATGGCTGAACTTGAGCTGGCGCGCCAGAAACAGCAACAAGCACTGGCAGTAACGCCGACACAGGGCGTTCTGCAGGGGACCGTGGCGTGAATTGGCAACAGGAGCAGCAGGCTTTCTGGGAATGGATGACCCGCCCGCAGGACCTGCGCCTCAGTGCTGATGCCATCGATGCCCTCATGGCGCCGCATCAGGCGCTGAGTCAGGTAGAAGCGCTGGCTATCTACAATAACGCCTATCATCAGCGACTGATCCAGATATCCTCTGAACTTTACCCGGTGCTGTATCACACACTGGGCGATGACGTGTATACGCGGCTGTGGCTGGAGTACATCGCGCAGCATCCCCCCAGACCAGGACCCATGGGCCTGCTCGGAGAACATCTGCTGGAATTTGCCAGACAACATGCTCAATTTGGTCAACTGCCAGCCTTGCTGGATATTATTGAACTGGAAAGTCTGCTGATCAGCCTGTTCGACACTGCTGACGAGTTGCCATTAACACGACAGATGCTGCAATCCTTGCCGGCTGATCAATGGCCTGAGATGTGCTGGTTACCCAGGCAGGACTGGGCACTGATGGATAGCCGCTATGATATGGAAGCTTACTGGCTGTTGATGCAGACACATCTGGCGAAGGAGAACGCGGTTGCGGGCGAAACCGGATTTGCAGTTCCCCTTCACGCGCCTGAACAGACCGCTTTTTATGTGGTACGACGTGTTAACCATCGCATGCAGTTTCAACGCATCAACCAGGCGATGATGGTATTTCTGCTGGCCATACAACAACGGGTTTGTTTTGCCGGGCAATGCGAGCAACTGGCAGAGCAATTCCCGCAGGAAGATATTGCACAACTGAGCCTGACACTGCTGCTGAAGAGCATTGATCTGCAACTGATCCGGGCCTGACAAAACAGATCAATCGCTGCTTAGATCTCAATGACCTCAAAGCTGTGAGTGATTTTCACACCGCCGGCCGCCAGCATAATCGATGCCGAACAGTATTTTTCAGCTGACAGGTTGACCGCGCGTTCCACCTGTTTTTCGCTGAGCCCGCGTCCGCTGACCTTAAAGTGCAGGTGGATCGTTTCAAATACCGCAGGCGTGGCATCTGCGCGTGTCGCCTCAATGTCAGCAACACAGCCAATAACATCCTGGCGCGATTTTTTCAGGATGCTCACCACGTCAAACGAGGAGCAACCACCAGTACCTATCAGTACCATTTCCATCGGGCGCAGCCCCATGTTGCGTCCACCACTGCTTTCCGGACCATCCATGACCACTGCGTGACCACTGCCGGACTCACCTAGAAACATCGCACCATCTACCCAACGTACCGTTGCTTTCATGCGTCACCTTGAACAAAAATCAAAAAGTGCCAAGTAAACTTTGAACTGAACAACGCAATTTCGCCCTGGCTGCGCAAGATTACCACAGCGAACTGATCTGGGTTAGGTTAGCTGACTTGGCATGCGCTACAATCCATTGGCTCTTAAAACAGCAAGAGATCGGGAGACACTACCTATGGCGTTAATGGCCATAACACCCCACATAGACGATCTGGACAACTTTTTGGATTGCTGCCAGCTTCGCCACTACGAACGTGGTAACACGATTATTCATACCGGCGATGTGCCATCAACCTTGTTTTATCTGATCAAAGGGGGAGTGTCTGTCATCCTCGAAGAGGATGAGCAGAAAGAAGTTGTGGTTGCCTATCTTAGCCCGGGCGATTTTTTTGGTGAAATGGGTTTATTTGATTCTCATAAAGCGCGCAGCGCCTGCTGCCGGGCACGCTTTCCCAGCGATATTGCAGAGATCAGCTACGACAGCTTTACTGATTATGCCCACCAACACCCTGATATCTTGTTTACCATCGGAAAACAGATGGCCAACCGCCTGCGAAATACCACACGTAAAGTCGGGGACCTGACGTTTTATGATGTAACAGGACGTATCGCCCGAACGCTGATCGAGTTAAGCAAAGAACCTGACGCCGTTACTCATCCTGATGGCATGCAGATCAAGATTACGCGACAGGAGATTGGTCGCCTGGTGAACTGCTCGCGTGAGATGGCCGGTCGGGTTCTCAAGACGCTGGAGGAACAGAACCTGATCTCCGTTCACGGACAAACCGTTGTTGTGTTTGGAACTCGCTAGTCAACTAACTCAGCTTTGCCCGGTAATCATCAGCAAACGGCCTTACGCAAACAACTCACGCAATTTGTCACCAGGATTATCTGCCCGCATAAACGTCTCTCCGATAAGGAATCCGTATATGCCTTTGGACAACATGCGCTTTACATCCGCTGCGCTGCTGATGCCGCTTTCAGTGACAATCAGCTTGCCATCGGGCACCCGTTCCGCCAGCCGGAAGGTGGTTTCCAGATCGGTATGAAAGTTGTGCAGATTGCGATTATTCACCCCGATCAGATCAAATCCGGCGGCGAGCGCAATATCCAGTTCACCTTCATTATGAACTTCAACCAGCACATCCAGGCCGAAATCAGTCGCGCATTGTGACAGTTCTCGCAAGGCTGGCGGACTGAGCGCCGCGACAATCAGCAAAATACAGTCAGCACCCATCGCACCGGCTTCCGCAACCTGGTAGCGATCAACAATAAAATCCTTGCGAATGACGGGCAGATCGCAGGCGACTCGTGCCTGTTTGAGGTACTCAACACTGCCTTTAAAAAACTGTTCGTCAGTCAGCACCGACAAACAGGCCGCCCCGGCCTCAGCATATTGGCGGGCAATCAGGGCGGCATCAAAATCCTCACGGATCAGTCCTTTGCTGGGCGAGGCTTTTTTGATTTCAGCAATCACAGCGGGCTGCTTAGCCTCCATACGACTGCGCAGCGCCTTGATAAACCCGCGTTTGGCAGCGATCTGTTCAATCGCCAGTTTCTGCTGCATCGCAAAACTGGTGCGCTGGCTGTTGCGGCGAACCTCAGTGACTTTCTGCGCGAGGATTTCGTCAAGAATTGTGCTGGTTTTCACGCGGCGATGTCCTTAGTTTTTTGGTTCAGCCGAAGGCGGTTCGGTCAGCAAAGCCTGCGTAAAGGCAGCCAACTGCTCCAGTTTTTTCAAAGCAACACCACTGTGAAGAATGGCCTGGGCTTTTTTGACACCGGAGGGCAAGTCGTCACACAGATTGGCGGCATAGATGGCGGCGCCAGCATTCAGCGCCACAATGTCGCCGGCCGCCTCATTCTCATAAGTCAACGCCTGTCTGACCATGGCCAGACTCTCTTGTGGTGAATTGACTTTCAGCATGTCAAAACCATCGCGTTGAACCATGCCAAAGTCAGCGGGCTGCACAGTGTAAGCAACCAGCCGTCCATCTCTTAACTCCCCAATGCGGGTGGGCGCGGAAATGCTTATCTCATCCAAGCCGTCATCCGAGGACAACACCAGCACATGATGACTACCCATGGATTTGAGTACTTGCAGGATGGGATCAATCCACGCCGCATCGAATACCCCCAGCACCTGGTTGGGAGCACCTGCCGGGTTAGTCAGCGGGCCAAGCATGTTAAAAATAGTGCGCACACCTATTTCTTTGCGTGGCCCAATCACATGTTTCATGGCGCTGTGATGACCCGGTGCAAACATAAACCCAACGCCAACCTGCTCAACACATTGTGCAACCTGAGCCGGTGTCATGTTCAGACGCACACCCGCTGCCTCCAGCAAGTCTGCGCTGCCACTTTTACTGGTGGCGCCGCGATTACCGTGTTTGGCAACCCGGGCTCCCGCGCAGGCCGCCACCATGGCCGCTGACGTAGAAATATTAAAGGTGTCGGTGCTGGTGCCTCCGGTTCCGCAGGTATCGACCAGGTGAGCATCTGGCGGCAACAGCACCGGTGTTGCCAATGAACGCATGGTTCTGGCAGCCCCCAACAGCTCCGGGGTTTTGATGCCTTTCATCTGCAGAGCAACTAAAAAAGCGGCTATCTGCGCGTCCGTGCACTGACCGGTCATCAGTTCACGCATCAGTGATGCCATTTCCTCAGCGCTTAAATCACGTTCTGCGCACAAATGGCGTATGGCTTGTTTTATATCCATGATTATTTGCCCTGCAAAAAATTCCTGAATAACTGATGACCGTGTTCACTGAGAATTGACTCGGGGTGGAACTGCACCCCCTGTAGATCCAAGGTTTTATGGCGCACACCCATAATCTCGTCCAGAGCGCCATTTTCCAGTTCGGTCCAGGCGGTGATTTCAAGACACTCGGGCAGCGTGGTTTTATCAATCACCAACGAGTGATAGCGGGTAGCCGTGAACGGGCTGGGCAGATCGCAGAAAACCCCGCTACTGTTATGAAACATCGCCGACAACTTGCCATGCATCACTTGCCGGGCACGAATCACATGCCCGCCGTAGGCCTGACCAATCGCCTGATGCCCGAGGCACACACCCAATAAGGGTATCCGCCCGGCAAACGTCTTGATCACATCCAGCGAAACACCCGCTTCCGTCGGTGTGCAGGGCCCCGGAGAGATCACTATTTTCTCGGGGCTCAGTGACTCAATCTGCGCCAGGGTGATAGCGTCATTACGGTATACCTGCACATCAGCACCCAACTCACCAAGATATTGCACGATGTTGTAGGTAAATGAGTCGTAATTGTCGATCATCAGGATCATGAAAAGGGGTCTCCGTAAAATCAGGCTGCATTTTCGCTGAAATCGTGCTCAACTTAAACCTTGATGATCAATCTGCTGCAAAAGAAGGACGAGACATCATGACTGGCCTCACCAGTTTCGAAAATGCCGCGCATGTTATGGAAGAGTTGATCGCAATCCATGACCATCTGGCCGAGCTTTATCAGCGCCTGCAAGAGTCTACCAGCCCGTTGGGCGCCATGTTTCTTGAGCAGTTATCTTCAAGGGAGAAAAAGCAGTCAGACACTCTTGAACGCTATGAGGATTCCGCTCCAGTGAAGGTATTAAAAACCTGGATACAGATTCCCTTCCCCGGCGATCCAGACAAGTTCCTTGCCGCCCTTGAACGCGATCTGCCCGAACAACTGTCAACTAATGACATTTATGAACTGGCCAATAAAGCGGATGAATTTATCATCAGGCTGCTTGAACATCTGCATGAACGCTGCGAAACAGCCGACGTCAAAAAATTATTTGAGAACCTGCTTGCCGGCGAAAAAATTGAGCAGATTGCCCTGAGCAAGGCCTACAACTCGCTGCGCGAAATGTAGCTAACGGCGCGCGAACGGCCGCATTCAGGCCGGCGCGCTGCAACTGGCTCCAAACTTGTAACAGCTGAAACACCGGTGATGTCGCAACATAATGCGCGCCTGCATACTTTCTGCCAGTGTAGCCCCCAGATCATAATCAGGATCGTCATCAACCAGCGTACACGCATAAACCCGCACACCTTTGTCCGTGTTCACCAGCATACGTGTGTAAGTACACATAAAATGAGAGCGGCTTTGTTGTGTCGGATATTTTTCCATACACGCGGTGGTGACTTCTGGACTGCCATCGTCAGTACCGGGGGTGCCAAAATCCGGAAACGCAGTGAAGGGCAACTCTTGAGTGATGCCGTGCTGCACGAATATGTCGTGGTAAGCGCGCTCAACTGCAATGCTGTCTTCCTGTAATGCCATCTGCCGGGCGATCGAGACTTTAAAATCGTTGTCCAGCAGCCATTTGAGACTGTCCAGTGACTCTTTAAAACTGCCCTCACCACGCCCGATGTCGTGCCGGGCAGCATCGGGATAATCCAGACTGATGCGGAAACTGATCGGAAAAGGGTTACTTTTCAACGGCAGCAACTGGTGGGCGCGCTGCGTCAATACCCGGGTGCCGTTGGTCAGCACAAAACAGGGCCGGAACTGGCTGGCGTAATCCAGAATATTGGCAAAGTCGCGGATCACAAACGGTTCTCCGCCCGTGAATGAAAACTGCTTCACGCCCATGTCCACGGCTTCGTGGATAAAAGGTTTTAGCATTTCCAGTGACATGGCTGGCAGGCGCGTATCACCCGGTTTTGATCCCTCAAGACAGAACGGACAGGCCAGATTGCAGGCGGTTCCGGTGTGAATCCATAACTCGTCCAGTCGGTCTGAATCGATGTACCCGCGCGCATCACCCTTGCGGGTAACCATCCAGCTGTCTTGGTGTCTTGGCGATATCAGCGAGATGACCGGGATAAGATCGCGGGTTTTTGTGTTGTCACTTTCCGTTGTCGAGGTGCTCACGGTGATGTTTATTCCCCTGTTTTTGCGTCACAGTGCTGGCTGATATCCGGTTGATCTTTAACATGCCCCGGCGCGTAGAATGGTACACCTTTATCCTCACCAGACTCACCCGGAGTTTTTATCATCGCTACACCCGATCTGGCACACCCCCCTCATACGCAGCGCAGCATCGTCTGGTTTCGCCAGGATCTTAGGCTAAGTGACAATCCTGCACTGATGGCAGCCGCTGCCGCCGGCTCGGTGGTTCCGGTTTATGTTCTGGATAACATCAATGCCGGCGACTGGGCTATGGGTGGCGCCAGCCGCTGGTGGTTACATCACTCACTGACTGCGCTCAATGCGTCCCTGGACGGTAAACTCCTGGTACTGAAAGGCGATGCGCTGGCGCTGATTCCAGTATTGGCAAGGCAACTCAATGCCACCCAGGTTGTCTGGAATCGCTGTTATGAACCCTGGCGCGTGCAGCGTGATAAGCGCATCAAGGAGCAACTGCTGCAACAAGGTACCGCAGCACACAGCTTTAATGGTTCGCTATTGTGGGAACCCTGGCAGGTTCTTAAAGAAGACCAGACACCTTACAAGGTCTTCACGCCGTTTTTCCGTCGTGGCTGCATGAAAGCCGCGGCACCTGCACTGCCGATGCCAACCCCCTCAAGACTGGACCTGCTGGATGCTCAGCTGATCAGCGGCGATAACCAAGACAGCGCCTCGCAGTTAGCACTGACAGGCCTGACCGGAGATGCGGGCATTGGCGCCCTGAAGTTGCTGCCTGTCATTACTTGGGACGCGGGCCTGCAGGCACGCTGGAAGGTTGGCGAAAAGGCCGCCAACCACAGACTGATGCACTTTTTGCAGCATGGCATTCGTGGTTACAAGGAAGGCCGCAACTTTCCTGCCCGGGAAAATGTCTCCGGTTTATCCCCTCATCTGCACTTTGGTGAGATATCACCGCGGCAGGTGTGGCATGAAGCGCTTGCAGCTGGTCTGAGTGGCGGGCATGAAAACGACCTGGATTGTTTTCAGTCGGAACTGGGCTGGCGGGAATTTTCTTACGGGCTGCTGTTCCACAACACTGCGTTACCAAGGCGTGCCATTCAGACGCGCTTTGAGCACTTTCCCTGGCAAAAGAACCCACCCCTTTTAAGCGCATGGCAACGCGGCGAAACCGGTATACCGCTTGTCGACGCCGGCATGCGCGAACTCTGGCAAACCGGATACATGCATAACCGCGTGCGTATGGTCACAGGCTCCTTTCTGGTGAAGAACCTGCTCACGCATTGGCATGACGGTGAAGACTGGTTCTGGGATTGCCTGGTCGATGCGGATCTTGCCAGTAACTCGGCGAGCTGGCAGTGGATTGCCGGATGCGGTGCCGATGCCGCGCCGTACTTCCGGGTGTTTAATGCCGTGACTCAAAGTGAGAAATTTGATGCCGATGGTGAGTATTTGCGCCGTTACATGCCAGAACTCGCCAGACTGCCAGAGAAGTACATTCATGCGCCGTTTATGGCGCCAGATTCGGTGCTGCGAGCTGCTGGCGTAAAGCTGGATGGCAACTATCCAAGACCTGTTGTGGATTTAAAGCATTCCCGAGAGCAGGCGCTGGCAGCATTCAAATCCCTCACAGCTGGCGCTAGTGCAGAGGTTTAACGTCGTGAACAGCGCTTAATCTGCGCTGGAAGCTTACGAACCATAATCACTCCGCGTCGCCTTCATAAATAATTTTCCAGCCATCATCGGTCTGCTGCCACAGTTGTTCTCTCCAGCCGTACCGGTCGTAATTATTGCTGCGGTAACGCTGGAAAAAGCGCGCCGTTACCAGCCCTTGATCACGGGGATCCGCTATCAGGCTCACATCAGAAATTTCAACAAAAATATGGGTTTTGCTGCGATTCTCATAAGTCATATTGGATGACCACGCCTGAAAATCGCTCGTCAGATCAGAGAAATTTACACTGTAATGGGACAGGTAGGCTTCAGTGTTGATGGCAGCCCAATCGCTGCGCCACTGCTCAAATGCCACACTGAGACTGGCCTGCTGAAGCGCCAATTTGTCGGCAGACTCCCATTTGATGTCGTCCTCGGACAACACAATGTAAGTTGCCCCAGTCTGAATGTAACCCGTCAGCGTGTTGAAACTGTTGTTGTCCACCACAACACATCCGTCTGAATCCATCAACGGGCGCTGGTCGACATGCTTGGGAAGGCCGTGTAGCCAGATGCCATGACCGGTGCGCTTGAGCAAGCGGTCATGCGCGTTGGGATAGTTGAGCGGGAACGCGCCATTACCATAAAAATCATCCAGACCGAGGTCTTCAATAAAACTGGTCAGGCGGTAAACTCCGATGGGCGTGAGCTTGTCGCCTTCAATTTCTTTACCGTAACCATTTTTTCCAATAGAGGTCGGAATAATTTTGATGGTGTTCAAACCACCGTGATTCTGTCGCTCCATCACATGCAGACGGCCGCTCTTGAGCTCCACCCACAGCAGGTAGCGCTGATGGTCGGCAAGCTTCAGGACGCCCTGTGGTCTTTGTGGCTCAAGCAGAATCTGCTCCCGCCCAAAACCCACATCACTCGTTTCAACCAGCGTGGACATTCTGTTTTCAGTCGAGTTAATCGAAAGAGCAGGGAATGCGCCCGCCTGTGCAAACAATTTTGGGGATGAAAACGACAACATAACCAATACAAACCACACAGCACTGGTGCTGTCAGTTGATTTGCTTTTGGTTGATTTTGTCACTGAAGACCACCTGAAGAATTGCAAGCTGGAGGGAAACTACACAAAGAACCCACGATAGGCAAGAACTTGGGGACTGCCTTTAAAGTAACCGCCGGACAATATGTGAAGAATTGTCAATTTTCCCGGGCATTTCTGGGTAAGATACTGACTGCGCAACCGAGTCGCTTATTTTACCCATCGCCTCGGGAGCGCAGGCAACATTGTTTACAATACCGATGTCGTCAAGACTCAAAAGACCATGGGGACATGATGTACTGCGCAGAAGAACCTTATGGCCATGTGTTGCGGCAACTCAAGGCTCAGCTTGGCAAGCCAGAATTTTTTGTCCGCCTGACCGGTAAAAAAGGTAGCGGCAAATCAGCCTTACTGGAACAGATCGTCGGGTATTACACTGAACACGGCTACCTGGCCCGCTATTTTCCGACCAGTCCGGACTCACCGATGGCACTGAGAAGTGCGCTGCGCAAAAGCTTCGGTCTGGAACAGGCGCATAATTTCCAACGCAGCCTGCAGGAACACTTGGTCAGCGAAGCGCTGCATCACAAAGGCATTGTGCTCATCTTTGATGATTGCCACCTGATGAGCAACGCCACCCTGCTCGAACTGACCAAACTGACCGATATCCAGTTCAACAACAGCGGCATGCTCTGCCTGATCATAGGCGCATGCGACACCCTTGATAGCAGGCTCAATCGTGATCATGAACTCAGACCGGTGCTGCAGCGCATCACCCTGAGCACACACCTGAAAGCCATGGATAAAAGAGCTTGCACCTTATTTCTCAGGACGTTTTTTGATGCAGCGGGTCAGCAGGATCTTGATATTGACGCAGCTGCGCAGACACTGCTCTACAACGCGAGCAAAGGCTTTCCGCATTACCTGTCAGAGGTCGCTGCATTATGCTCAAACCTTTACCGGACGAAGGAATTGAGCTCACCGATCAGAAAATCTGATCTTGCTCAGGTGTTAAGACATCCATCCCTGGCCGCGCGAGGACTGTCCCGTAAGAGGCCAGCACTTCCTCGCAGCATTATGGTTTCCGCAGCCGCACTGGCGTTAATGGCAACCGCATGGATCAGTCAGTTATCAACGCCCCCTGTTGAACCGGCAGCACTTTCATCCATCTCAGCGGATGCCGCCGACAACAAGAGTCTGGCTGAGATAACCGAGGAGCTGGTGTCGCCGGCAGATGAGCAAACAGTTGCGAGCACCCCAGGCGTGTTATCGCCAGAGCAAACTCTGAGCAACTGGGTTACTGCCTGGCAGTCTCGCCAACTAGATGCTTACTTTTCTTTTTATCATTCTGATTTTTT
The DNA here is from genome assembly GCA_943330915.2 of Rhodoferax sp. OV413. Lineage (GTDB taxonomy): Bacteria > Pseudomonadota > Gammaproteobacteria > Pseudomonadales > Pseudohongiellaceae > Pseudohongiella. The sequence goes on from CALQJO020000016.1 coordinate 25,106, forward strand.
CCCGCGCGGGTTTGACTCGGTCAGCGCCTGGCAGGAAAACCGCAGACGCAATATCGGCAACCGCGACTGGATTCAGATGCAAGTATCCGAACTGAGCACCAACACTATTGCCGAGCGCGTCACAGAATTGCAGTTCTGGTTGTTGTACCAATCAGCCGCCTACAGCGATCGCACACACAAGAAAATCATCATGCGACTGACGGATGACGGCTGGCAGATCACTGAGGAGATAAATCTGGAAATCATCCATTTATGAGCTTGTTTATAACAAACCCAGATTAATGGCCCTTAATACCGCCTGAGTCCGATCGCGCACGCCGAGTTTTTCGAGGATGGACGACACCTGATTTTTAACCGTGCCCTCCGATTTATGAATGGTCCGGGAAATTTCGCGATTACTGAAACCGCCCGCCATCAGGCGCAGCACTTCGACCTCTTTGTCACTGAGCGACTCAGGTGCGACCAGATTGTCAAAGCGTGGTTCCATTGACGATAAGCCTTTGAGAATTCGCTCGGTAATGGCTGGCTGCACCAGTGTGCCACCGGCGTATACACTTTCGATGGCGCCAACAAGGCTGTTCAGCGAAACATCCTTCAACAGATAACCTTTAGCGCCGGCCTGCATGCCCTCCAGCACCAGCTGACTGTCGTCAAAGGTGGTCAGGATAATACTGGGCACCATGCAACCGGCCGCACGCATGGCATGCAAGGCATCAATGCCAGTCATTTTTGGCATGCGGATATCCATCAGCAGCACATCGGGCCTGAACTTCTGGATACCCTCAACCACCTGACTGCCGTCTCCTACCTGACCCACCACGTCGATGCGTTCACTGAGCTCCAGCAAACTGCAGATACCCAATCGAACCAGATTCTGGTCTTCTGCCAGCATGACACGGATTTTGTTCATGTACCGAGTGATCTCTTATGGATAAGTGTTGCTGAGTATGCCAGCTGATTATGGCACAGGCGCACGCCAAGGTCGTATAGGCCTTTAGTAACCGCGCCTGAGATTGCTTTAGTCACTGGACAGGCGCTGACAGCTCTGTCAGGGTAGTGACAAGGACAAGATAGCAAAAGGAGACGTTGATGTTATTCATTCACCAGATTGCAGTTTATGTGCATATTGCCGGTGGTTTTGCCGCCCTTTTATTGTTCTGGATCCCGATTTTTGCGCGCAAAGGCTCGGCGATTCACAAACGCATCGGGCGCTACTTTGCGATGCTGATGTACATGATTGGAGTGTCGGGTCTGCTGATGAGCTCGATGGATTTGTTGATGCCAGAAGCACTGCATCCGGATCGTAGCGTCAGCGGCACCCGCAACACCGCGATGTTTTTATTCTCCCTCAGCCTGCTGGTGCTCACCTCAACCCGCCACGGTTGGCTGACAATCAACCACCGAGAGAATCGCCAACCCTTGCGTCAACCCTTGCAATTAATTTTGCTGGGTGCATTGCTGATGTGCGGAGCAGGTTTACTGGGACTTGGCGTGGTGCAGCCAAATCCGATTTTTATCGCGTTCGGGATACTAGAGATAGCGCTGGTATTGGGTATGCTGAGCTACACCTTTAGAAAGCAGCCGTTTCCGCGGCAATGGTGGACCGAGCACCTACGCGGACTTATCTCGGCGGGCATCGGCGCGTACACGGCGTTTTTTGTGTTTGGCGCGGTCAGGCTGATAGAGCCGCTGTTTGTGCAGCTGCCATGGTTACAGATGCTGGTCTGGGTGGGGCCTGGTGTGATCGGCGGCATTGCCATCACTGTTGTCAGCCGGCACTACCGGCTTAAGTTTTCGCCAAAACCGGCGACCAACAAGAGTTGATCGCGGTTACAGCTGCAAACCCTTTTGAGCCAGTGAAACGGCGCGGAAAATAGCCCGCGCCTTGTTCATGGTTTCTTCCCACTCCAGGGTCGGCACTGAATCAGCCACAACACCGGCACCGGCCTGCACATACAAAGTGCCGTCTTTGATGACGGCAGTTCGAATGGCGATGGCCATGTCCATGTTGCCACCCCAACCGATGTATCCCATGGCGCCGCCATAGATGCCGCGCTTGATCGGTTCCAGCTCGTCAATGATCTGCATGGCGCGCACTTTTGGCGCACCCGACAAGGTGCCAACGGGCAGGGTCGCCTTGAGCACATCGAGCGCAGTTTTGTCATCACTCATCTGACTTTCGACAATCGACGCAATGTGCATGACATGAGAATAACGTTCAACAAACATCTTTTTGGGCACATGCACGGAGCCGGTTTTTGACACGCGACCGGAGTCGTTGCGGCTCAGATCAATCAACATCAGATGCTCGGCTATTTCTTTGGCATCATTTAGCAGCTCGTGCTCAAGAGCCTGATCCTGCTCATCAGTGGCGCCACGTTTACGTGTACCAGCCAAGGGCCGCACCGTGATCAATCCGTCCTCAACTCGCGCCAGAATTTCTGGCGATGCGCTGACAATATGGTGATCGCCCATATTAAAAAACACCATGTACGGCGAGGGATTCAGATAGCGTAGCGCGCGGTAGGCATGAATCGGATCACCATCAAACGGCACTGACATGCGCTGCGCCAGCACGACCTGCATGACGTCACCGGCCAGAATATAATTTTTGATACTGTTCACCGCTTTTTCATACGGCGCCTGCTGAAAGCTGGAGACAAAATCCTGCTCCGCACTGATGGTATCCGCACGTGTTTTAGCGATGGGTCGTTGAAAGGGTTGCATCAGCGCAGACTCAATGTCATCGAGCCTTGCGTGTGCTTTATACAAGGCACCTTTTTGTGAGGGGTCCGCGTGGCACACAATCGAAATAGTGCCGCGCAGGTTGTCAAATACCACAACTTCTTCTGACACCAACAACAGAATTTCCGGTGTGCCTATTTCATCATCACCGGGCGCCTGTCCCAGCGACGGCTCCACATAGCGCACGGTGTCGTAACTGAAATAACCAACAAGTCCGCCACTGAATTTAGGCACTGCGGACAGCTCAGCAACCTTGAATCGATTTTTGTAGGCTTCCACAAAAACAAACGGATCATCCATGTTGTGCTGTTCAATTACCGCACCTTCATGCTCAACCCGCACATCGTTGGCACTGACACGCACCACTGTTTTACAGGGCAGGCCGATGATCGAAAACCGTCCCCACTTTTCGCCGCCCTGCACTGACTCGAACAGATAGGTGTATTCACCGCCTGCCAACTTGAGATAGGTACTGAGCGGCGTTTCAAAATCCGCCAGCACTTCACGGACAACGGGCACGCGGTTAAAACCGGCAGCGGCCAGCGCATCAAAGTCCTGTTGTTGCAGTCGGGTTGCCACAGCGGCAGAGGAAAATTGCGAGCGCGTCATTGATGAGGTTTCCTTTTACACTGCCACTGTGTTGGCCAGCCGCTGGCGCATGGTGCTGATGGTTTTTTCGTAGGATTCGCTGTTAAAGATGGCTGACCCCGCCACAAACATATCCGCGCCCGCATGGGCAATCTCTGCAATGTTATCGGTGGTCACACCGCCATCGATTTCCAGACGGATGTTAAAGCCGCTGGCATCAATCAGCCGGCGCGCCTGTTGCAATTTTTTAAGTGCCATCGGAATAAACTTCTGGCCGCCAAATCCGGGGTTCACTGACATGATCAGAATCAGATCAATTTTATCCATCAGGTAGTCGAGGCACTCCAGGCTGGTGGCTGGATTAAATACCAGGCCCGCTTTACATCCTGCATCACGGATCAACTGCAATGAGCGATCCACATGCTGAGACGCTTCGGGGTGAAAACTGATGATACTGGCGCCGGCTTTGGCAAAGTCGCTGATCATCTGATCCACCGGCTGCACCATCAGATGCACATCAATCGGCGCTTTGATGCCGTAGTTTCGCAGCGCTTTACACACCATGGGTCCGATGGTCAGGTTGGGGACGTAATGATTGTCCATGACGTCAAAGTGCACCACATCCGCGCCAGCGGCTAATACGGCATCCACCTCGTCACCCAATCGCGCAAAGTCGGCAGACAGTATTGATGGAGCTATCAGAAAATCTTTTGTCAGAATGTCTGTCATCACAAAGTCGCCGGCTGCGGGTTAAGAAGGCGGCATTCTAACGCCTTCAGCCGTTCGGGTGAACCGATATCCTGCCAGTCGCCAGCGAAGCACTCACCGCTGACCTGTTGCCGCGTCATTGCGTGGCGCAAGACCGGCGACAACGGCAGGCGCTGTACCGTGAACTCTGAGAACAACAGCGGATGCAACACGCTGATACCACTGAAGGTTAATCTGGGTTCCCCCTGATCCGACACCCAGCCGTTGTTATCCAGATAAAAATCACCCTGCGGATGATGTGCAGCGTTAGGCACCAATACCAGGTGCGCTAATGCGTGATCAGCACCAAGACCCGCCGCAACTGTATGCAGCCGGGCAAAGTCATAATCGGTCCACACATCCCCGTTAACCACCACAAACGCCTCCGTCCCCGACAGCGCGCCCCTCAACAGCGCGCCCCTCAACAGCGGGAGCGCGTTGATGATGCCGCCGGCCGTTTCAAGCAACTCGGTTTCGTGGGAATACTGAATGTGAACACCAAAGCGTGCGCCATCACCAAGGGCGGCCGGGATCTGTTCCCCCAGATGATGCAGATTAATCACCAGATCACGGATGCCGGCGCTGGCCAGTTTCAGAATCTGCCATTCAATCAGACTGTGGTCTCCAGCGCGCAACAGCGGTTTTGGTGTGGACTCTGTCAGCGGCAACATGCGTTTGCCATGACCAGCGGCCAGAATCATCGCCTTCATAAGGAGTCCGTTTCGAGCTGCGAAGAAATGTCTGATGCTGACTCCAGGGGTCCGGAAGCCGTCAGCACCCCGTACATATCAATCATCGGACCACGGCGGAACCAACGGATAAATGCGTTTAATTCAGGATGTCGCTCACCCACGCTCAGCACGTAGTCCATCACCACCGGCAGGTCCAGCAGGTAGCGCGGCTTGTTATCACGCAGCGCCAGCCGACAAAAAATACCCAGAACCTTGATGTGCCGCTGCAGACCCATCAGGTCAAAATCGCGCTGAAACGTCTCAAACTCCAGAGTTGCCGGCACAATGCCGCGTGCCCTGGCTTCACCAAAGTACTGACGCAGCCAGCGGCTGACATCACTGACCGGCCACACGATGTAACAGTCGCGCAGCAAAGACACCAGATCGTAGGTAACCGGGCCGATCACGGCATCCTGAAAGTCAATGATACCGGGCGGCAAATGCTCTGGATGCGAGCCGTCAGCCTGTTGCCGCACCATCAGATTGCGGGAGTGATAATCACGATGCACTCGCACCTGTGTCTGCTTCAGCGCGGCCTGTTCCAGAAAGTGCCAGGTGTCAGCCAGCAGCTTTTTCTCATTGTCATTGAGTTCTATGCCCAGCATACGGCCACAAAACCACTCATCGAACAGGCTGAGCTCTGTGTGCAAACGCGCCTGATCATACGGTGGCAAACGCGACGGGCTGGTGTCTGACTGCAGCATCAGCAGTGCATTGATGGCTTGTGTGTACAACACATCAACCCGCTGCATATCACCATCTTCGCCGTTGTCATTGCCCTGCGCTGCCTGCAGACACGGCAGATACAACTGATCGCCAAAATCTTCCAGCAGCATAAATCCCTGTTCAACATCATGCGCCAGCACCCGCGGCGTGCGCAGACCTGCCGCAGCAAACTCGGCGGCCGTCAGCAAAAATGCCGGATTATTTTCACGCGCCGGCGGCGCATCCACTAGCATCAGGCTGTTCTTCACGACATCAAGACCCGGCAGCGGCAAGTCAGTCAGCGCCCGATAACGGAAATAGCGTCTGAAGCTGGCATCGCCTCCTAAGGGCTTTGCAAGAACGGGCCCGGGATCAGCCCCCAACAAAGGAGTCAGTACCTGACGCGCCCAGTGCTGCACTTGTTGATGGCGACTATCGATGTAATCACCTGAATCATCACTGGAAAAACGTGGCTCTTGGGTCATCGCCGAATCTGCTCCGCCGTTACTTTACTTTCTAATGAAAGGTTGATGAATTATGATGCCTGCGCAGATCAACATCGCCTGGGTTGAAGAATTCCGGGCAACTCGCTGCAGCAATTGAACGCCACCATTCTCTATTGCCGACTGGATCGCCCGCAACCATGTCTGACAGAAAATCAAAAACCAGCCGATTGGCCGCAGGATGGATGTTGCCTGTGCTGGTGCTGTCCGGACTTCATGGCGCCGCCAATGCGCAGAATCAGACTGCGACACAGAATGCATCCGGCATCATGCAAGACTGGGCAACACGCGAGAACATGACCGCCGAGCAGGCGGCCGAGGTGGATCCGGCCTGCTGCGGCATGTTTGTTGAACCTGCTCTGTCCGGAGACAATGCCACGCTGGATCCTGACAGCGCCCCCACCGAAATTGAAACCTCTACGCGAGTGAGTCAACCGCAACCCAGCCAGGTGTATGTCGAAGGCGATGTCAGCGTCCGCCAGGGGTACCGCACCCTGTTGGCCAGTGATGGCCTGCATCTGGACGAGGAAACCAACATTCTCACGCTACAAGGCGATGTGGTGTTCCGGGAACCCGGTTTCCTGGTGACCGGCGAGGGCGCTTTGCTTGATCAGAACGCCGGCGACAACACCATCAGCCAAGCGTCTTACGTGATTCATAACACCCAGATCCATGGCACCGCGGCGCGCCTGAGCTACAACAGCGACAGCGGCATGATGACCATGGAGAACGGCGCATTCAGCCGGTGTGAACCGATGGATCCGTTCTGGATGGTTCAAGCCAGCAACCTGATGTTGGACAACGCCAATGGCGTCGGATACGCACGCGACCTGACGCTGCGCCTGCGCGATGTACCGGTTTTTTATTACCCCTACACGCTGCAGTTTCCGATTGGTGACCAGCGGGTATCGGGCATACTGCCGCCCAGTATCAGCAACAGCCGTGACAATGGCATTGATATCGCCGTGCCGTACTACTTCAATCTGGCACCCCATTACGATGCCACGCTCACCCCGAGACTGATGACCGAGCGCGGCATCATGCTCAATGCCGAATTCCGTTACCTGGCCGACTGGTCGATGAATGTGGTCAACGTTGCCGCGCTGCCCGATGACAGAACCTATGATGCCAACCGCGCCGCCCTCAGCAGCAATGCCACGCCACAGGCCCGGCGCTGGTTTGCAGGATTCAGTCACGAAGGTCAGCCCTGGCAGAACTGGCGGACTTTTGTCGACCTCAACACGGTCAGTGATGCAAATTACTTCCGCGATCTGGGCACACGGAATCTTAATCTGGAAAGCCGCACGCATCTGAACAAAGAAGCCGTTGTGTCCTGGCAGGACGCGCGCTGGCATGCGGAAACCCGCGTACAGCGCATACAGTTGCTCGATCCTTACCTGTCCTCCATCGACGTCAATAAACCCTTTGATCGCCTGCCCGAGATCAAACTCAGCCGCCAGGGTGACACCTGGGGCGCATTGCGTTACGGCGTCGACGGTGCTCATGTGCGCTTTGATCGTTCGCTGGACAGGTCATTGTTATCCGCTGAGCAGATCAACAATGGTGGCCTGGTCTCTGGCTCCCGCGTCAGTGCAGAACCCTGGCTAAGCCTGCCATTCCGAGGCGCGGGGTACTTCCTGATCCCCGGTGCGCGTTACCGCTACGCCAGCTGGCAACTGAACCAGCAAGCCAACAATACGGCTGGCAATCCGGAGCGCGGTGTCGCGGTTTTCAGCCTGGACAGCGGCCTGATTTTTGATCGCCCCGTCACTGTAGCCGGACTGTCCGCCAATCAGACGCTGGAGCCCAGACTGTACTACCTGTACAGCGAACAGAAAGACCAGCATCTGCTGCCCAATTTTGACAGTGCACAATTGCACATGAATTTTAATCAACTGTTTCGTGACAATCGCTTCAGTGGCGGCGACCGGGTAGGTGACGCTAACCAGCTCAGTGCCGCCGTTACCAGCCGCCTGCTGACCGCCGACGGACAAGAGCGCGCCAAGATCAGTGTCGGGCAGATATTTCACTTCGACGACCGCAACGTGTCGCTGGACAGCCCACTGCAAAAATGGCTCATCCTGCAGCCATTGGACACCGATCGCTCCGCGTTGATTATGGAAGCCAGTTACCACCCGCATGAGCGCTGGCAACTGATGACAGATCTGCAGTGGGATCAGGAAAACAACAACATTGATCAGGGCAGCATTGCCGTGCAGTTGCGAGGCGATCAGGAGCGGCTGTTTAACCTGGCTTTCCGCTACCGCGAAAAAACCGACGTCTTTCTGGACGCGCCTCCCTTGCTGGACCCGCGTATCAAGCAGACTGACATGTCCGCGGTGTGGCCACTGAATGGAAATTGGCGCATGCTGGGTCGCTGGAACTATGACCACAGCAACAGCAGGAACCTTGAAACCTTCGCAGGTGTCGAATACAGTAACTGTTGTGCCACCGTGCGCCTGATCGCCCGCGACTGGGTCAATGACTACGAATTTAACGAACTGAATACCAGACAGAACCGGGGCCTCTTTTTCCAGCTTTCCCTGCACGGCCTTGGCGACCTCGCCGGTGGCGGTCTCGACAGCCTGCTCGGCAACAGCATCCCCGGATTTAAGGAGCAAGACAGTAATGAGTAACAATTTGCGACAGTTTCTGACCCAGAGCCGACTCATGGGAATCAGCAGCGTCACTGCTCTGCTGATGATGGCCACGGGCGCCAATGCGCAGCCACAGGTACTGGACAAGATTATTGCGGTTGTTGACGATGGCGTTGTGCTGCAAAGCGAGTATGAAGAGCGCGTTCTGGAGGTGCAGGCACGCGCCACCCAGATGAATATGGCCCTTCCACCACCTGATGCACTGCGCGAGCAGGTGATGGAAAGCCTGGTCATTGAGAATCTTCAGTTGCAGTTGGCGGAACGTGTTGGCATTCGCTTTGATGATGACACCCTGAACCGGGTGATCACTGATCTTGCCGAGAGCAGCAACATGAGCTTTGAGCAGTACGTTAGTGCGTTGCAGGCACAGGGTGTCTACACACAGACCCGTGAGCGCATTCGCCGCGAACTGGCGGTCAACGAAGTGCAGCGCGGCATGGTCAATCGCCGTATCACCATCACCGACCAGGAAATCGACAACTACCTGAGCTCCGAAGCCGGTCGTATGGCAATGTCGCCAGACTATCTGGTCGATCAGATTCTGATCCCGGTGCCGGAGTCCGATTCAGAGGCAGTGCGTCAGGCCAAGGAAGCCTTTGCTCGTGAGTTGTATGATCGACTGACAGCGGGTGCAGACTTTGCGCAGGTGCGTATGGAGGCTCAACAGTCGGCCGCGGCCAACCCGCCGCAGGGCTTTCAGGTCACTGGCGGCGAATTGGGATGGCGCAAAGCTGATCAGTTGCCCAGCCTGTTTGTTGACATTGTACCTGCCCTGACCGTTGGGCAGATCAATGAACCCGTCCGCAGCGCCAACGGTTTCCACCTGATCCGTTTGTCAGATGTACGTGGCGATTCTACCCGCCTTGTCAAACAGACTGAGGCTCGCCACATCCTCATCGCCCCGTCCGAAATACGCACTGAAGATCAGGCGCGACGTCTTGCTGAATCGGTACATCAACGTATTGTTGACGGCGAAGATTTTGCAGTGCTGGCACGCCAGTTTTCCGATGACACCATGTCTGTGGTTGCCGGCGGTGATCTGGGCTGGGTCAGTGACGGCGGTATGCCACCACAGTTTGAAGAACAGATCCGCAGCATGGAAGTAGATCAACTGAGTGCTCCGTTCCGTACCAGTTTTGGCTGGCACGTTGCGGAGGTCACCGGGCGCCGCGAACAGGATCTGAGCCGCGACTATCAGCGCCAGCAGGCGGAGAACGCACTGCGTCAACGCAAGTTTGATATTGAACTCGAAAACTGGATGCTGGAAATCCGGGATGAAGCCTACGTCAAAACCATCAACTGATTATTGACCATGCCAATGCAACTGGCTGTCACTCCCGGAGAACCCGCCGGCATAGGTCCTGAACTGCTGATTCAATTGATTCAGCAGCCCGAGCGCCTGCCAGCCGACTGCCAGCTGATTGCGATAACTGATCCGGCACTGCTGCAGGCGCGCGCGACACAGCTTAACCTGCCTTTGACACTGCACGTATGGCAACCCGGGATCACTGCACGGCAAAGCAAGGCCGGTGAGTTGTGGGTACTGCCCGTTGCACTTAACGTCCCGTGCACGGCAGGCGTTCTAAATTCTGCTAACGCCACATACGTCCTGGAAACCCTGCGCATCGCCTGTCAGTTGTGTAAAGACAAACACGTTGACGCCATGGTCACCGCGCCGGTGCACAAAGGCATCATCAATGATGCCGGGATTGCGTTCTCAGGACATACGGAATTTCTTGCTGAGCAGTGCGCTGTTGAACAGACGGTGATGATGCTGGCCACCGAGGGATTGCGTGTGGCACTGGCCACGACTCATCTGCCATTAAAGGATGTGGCATCGGCAATTACTGGGCCGTTACTGACCAGTGTGCTGACCATTCTGGATGCTGACCTTCGCAGCAAGTTTGGCATTGAGCATCCGTTTATCCTGGTGTGCGGACTGAACCCGCACGCAGGTGAAGGCGGCCATCTGGGCCGGGAGGAAATCGACATCATTAATCCGGTGCTGGATAAACTGCGCGATCAAGGAATGCACCTGCAGGGACCCTTGCCCGCAGACACCTTGTTTACTGACAAATACCTGAGCCAAGCCGATGCCGTGCTGGCCATGTACCATGATCAGGGTTTACCAGTACTCAAATACAAAGGTTTTGGCCGTGCCAGTAACATCACGCTGGGACTGCCGATTATCCGCACTTCCGTCGATCATGGCACAGCGCTGGATCTTGCCGGCACCGGACACGCTGACACCGGTAGCCTGCTGAATGCCATTGAAACCGCCTGTCAGATGATTCAGGCGCAACAGCGGGCGTCGGGGCAGTTGCCATGGAGTGCGGCGTGAGCCAATACAGCAGTCAACACCCGATTACCCAGCCTGATCATCAGGCTCGCAAGCGTTTCGGGCAGAACTTTTTGCACGATGCCCACATCATTCGCAAAATCATCCAGGCCATTGCACCACAGCCCGGCCAGCATTTGCTGGAGATTGGTCCGGGGCAAGGCGCGCTCACCATTGCGCTAGTCAACAGTGGAGCAACGCTGGATGTGGTGGAGCTCGACCGTGACCTTGCCGGGTGGCTGCAGCACTACTTTGCCGACTGCGAGCGCTTTACGCTGCACATGGGCGATGTGCTCAAATTTGACCTACATACGCTGACTCAGCTGCCGCGCAGTATCCGCGTGATCGGTAACCTGCCCTACAATATTTCCACACCCTGTCTGTTTCATTTGCTGGAGTCCGAAGCACTGATTGATGACATGACGTTTATGTTGCAGAAAGAAGTGGTGCAACGCCTGGCGGCTACTCCTGACGATGATGAATACGGGCGGCTCAGTGTGATGGTGCAGTATTTTTGCAGCGTCGAATATTTGTTTGATGTGCCACCGGGGGCATTTAAACCTGCCCCTAAAGTCACCTCGGCTATTGTGCGATTAGTTCCGCACCGTCACACTAAAGATCAGGCCATGGATACCACATTGTTGAGGGACCTGGTGAGAACAGCGTTTTCGCAGCGGCGCAAAACACTGCGAAATTGTCTGAAACCGATGATTGGCGATCTCGATGCAAACGCGTTGCCAGTTGATCTGGCCCTGCGACCCGAGAACCTGACGGTTGCCGATTATGTCAGGCTTAGTAACGCAATTTGTCGCTTGCGACGTGACGCAACACGGTAAACGTTGTTGCGGATATTTGAAGGTGATTGATGCCAGACGCAGTACAGGAGCTTATAAAGATGCCGGAATCCAGTCACGACAGATCCGCAATCGAAATTTCCGTTCAGACACAATACCTGCCGGACCAATCAGATCCGGCTAACAAACGATTTGCCTTCTCCTATACCATCGGGATCGAAAATCATGGCAAAGAGTCTGTCAAACTGCTGTCACGAAATTGGCTGATAACTGATGACAACAATAAAGTAGAAGAAGTCAGCGGGCCGGGTGTGGTTGGATTGCAACCCATGATCCATCCCGGACAGAAATTTGTGTACTCCAGTGGTGCCGTGTTAACAACACAATTTGGTACCATGCAAGGCAGTTACGAAATGCTTAAGCCTGATGGCAGCCGCTTCGACGCCCCTATACCGGCGTTCTTGCTGTCTCGGCCACACTCGGTGCACTGACGCCCGGAAGTCTGATGGCAACATATGTAATAGGTGATATTCAAGGGTGTTACAAACCCCTGCGACGTCTGCTCAAGTCAGTCAATTTCCAGACAAGTTCTGATGCCTTGTGGTGCGTGGGGGATTTGATCAACCGTGGCCCGAAATCACTGGATACCCTGCGTTTTCTGCGTGACCTCGGCAATGCCGCCACCATTGTGCTGGGCAATCATGATCTGCACTTTCTGGCGCTTTATCACGGCTGCACCCCTGACTTTGCCACCAATCGTCATACCCTTGAGAAGCTGCTGGCGGCACCGGATTGCGGTGAACTGGCGCGCTGGCTGCGCTACAAACCTCTTGCTCATTACGACTGCATCGCAACAGAACAACATGGAGTGCAGTTTTACCTGATGGTACACGCGGGTCTGGCGCCACAGTGGGGTCTGCGTCGCACTATGGAACTGGCCGCAGAAGTTGAACTGGCGCTGCAAGGCCCCGAACACCTGGATTTCCTGAGAGGTATGTACGGGGATCTGCCCGCACAGTGGAGCAACAGTCTGCGCGGATTTGAACGACTGCGGGTGATTTCCAATTACCTGACACGCCTGCGTTTTTGTAACGAACAAGGGGTGATGAACCTGCAGATCAAGGAAGGCACCAATAAAGCCCCCGAAGGATACAAACCCTGGTTCCATTTTGAACGCATCACACCGGCGACCAACATTTTGTTCGGACACTGGGCCGCGTTGGAAGGGGTCACCGACAGGCCACATGTGTACGCACTGGACACCGGCTGTGTCTGGGGACGCGAGTTAACCATGATGCGCCTTGAAGACCACAAACTGTTCAGCGTCTGATAGACTCGGCGCACCATGAAAATTTACCTTGTTGGCGGCGCTGTGCGTGACACCCTGCTTGACCTGTCCGGTTCTGATCGCGACTGGGTGGTGGTGGGCGCTACTATTGACGAGATGCTGACGCAAGGCTTCAAGCCGGTTGGCAAAGACTTCCCAGTATTTCTGCACCCAAAAACCGGCGAAGAGTACGCGCTGGCGCGCACCGAACGAAAATCCGGCACCGGTTATAAGGGCTTTACGGTCTACGCTGCCGCCGATGTCACGCTTGAAGAAGACCTGCAGCGGCGCGATCTCACCATCAACGCTATCGCCATGGATGATCAGAAGCAGATCATTGACCCCTGGGGTGGACAGCGCGATCTGCAACTAAAACGCCTGCGCCACGTGTCGCCTGCCTTTAGTGAAGATCCCCTTCGTGTGCTGCGGGTGGCGCGATTTGCGGCACGTTTTGCCCCTCTGGGTTTTGTGATTGCAGATGAGACACAGGCGCTGATGCACACCATGGTTGCGGCGGGCGAGCTTGAGCATCTGATTGCCGAACGCATCTGGCGTGAAATCGACACCGCGCTTGGCGAGACCCATGCGCGGGTGTTTATCGAAGTGCTGCGCTCGTGCGGCGCATTGCGTGTGCTGCTGCCTGAACTGGATCGTTTGTTTGGCGTGCCGCAGACAGCGCTCTGGCATCCGGAGGTTGATACCGGCATCCACGTGTTGATGGTGCTTGATCAGGCCTGCCGACTGTCACAGGATAATGCCGTCCGTTTTGCGGCACTGATGCATGATCTGGGCAAAGGCACCACACCGCCCGCGGAGTGGCCGCGTCATATCGGACATGAATCACGCGGCGCTCAACTGATCGATGCGGTCTGCCGTCGTTTGCGCGTGCCCACCGCCTACGCAGAATTGGCGATCATGGCCAGCCGCTACCACACACATTGCCATCAGGCGCTGACGCTGCGCCCCAACACCCTGTTAAACCTGTTTGAATCACTTGACGCCTTCCGGCGCGCGGACCGGCTCGACAAGTTTCTGCTAGTGTGCGAAGCCGATGCGCGCGGGCGGCTTGGGCTGGAGCAACAGGCCTATCCGCAGGCAGACTATCTGCGCCAGGCGTTCCACAACGTCGCCAGCATCAGCGTGCCAGAACTGTTACTTGAACATCCGGTTGCCGACGGCCCGCGCGCCGGCGAAACCATCCGCCGACGGCTGCAGGCGCGACGCCTGCAGGTACTCAGGGAATTTGTAAAGCAGCAACGCAGGATCAACCAGTGAACGCAGATATGTTGCGCACAGCAGCTGACAAAAAAGTGGTATTGATCACCGGTGCAGCGCGGCGTATCGGAGCGCGTACCGCCGAAGTCTTTCATTCACACGGTTACCGCGTATTGATTCATTGCAACCGCTCACTGACTGACGCACAGGCGCTGGCAGCCAGGTTCAATCAACAGCGCGCCAACAGCGCCTTTTTACTGCAGGCTGACCTCAACAGTGCGCATGATATTCAGGCACTGGCAGATGCTGTGCTGTCACAACATGCGCGACTGGATGTATTGGTCAATAACGCCAGCAGCTTTTATGCAACGCCGCTTGCCCGGGTGACTGAAGGGCAATGGGTGGATCTGATGGGAAGCAACGCACACGCCCCGCTCATGTTGTGCAAAGCGCTGTCGGGACGGCTGCGCGACAGTCAGGGCAGTATCGTCAATCTGACTGACATGAACATCAATCATGGCATGGCGGGTTTCAGTGTCTACACCATGGCCAAAGCGGCTTTGCAGGCCATGACACGTTCATTGGCGCGCGAACTGGCACCCGATATCCGCGTCAATGCCGTGTCTCCCGGTGCCATTTTATGGCCAGAACATGCCAGTGACGCGGTGCTTCATGCCGAGCAACAAGCCACCATCCTGGCAGGTATACCCATGGCGCGACTGGGCACCACGGACGACATAGCACAGACGGTGTTTTTTCTGGCACATCATGCGCACTACGTCACTGGCCAAACCTGGCGGGTGGATGGCGGCCGCGGCCTCTAATACTGCCACTGACGCGGATCAACGCGGTAATACACCTGCAACTGTTCATACAGTTGTGGATGACGCGCAGCCAGTGCATGCGGTCGCTCAAAAAACGCTTCTGTCGCCACCGCAAAAAATTCTGCCGGTTCGCTGGCACCATAAAAATCCAGCACCTGCTCTTCGGTCTGCAGACTTCTGGCCACAGGATCCTGTGCCAACTGACGCAAGCGCCTGAACTCCTCATTAAACACCCGTGACCAATCCTGCAAAGCCTGATGACTGCTTAACCAAGGCGCACCATTGGCATGACCAAACTGATTATCAAGTTGATGAGCAAACTCGTGCAACACCACGTTGTAACCGTCGGAAAAGTCAGCAGCACCACGTGCCACACTATCCCATGACAGAATAATTTTACCGTCACTCCAGGCCTCACCCGCCAGCACCGGCATTTTATGGGACACCAGACCCGATTCATCAGCCCGTTCATGGGCCGCCAGAAATTCACTGGGGTAGACCAGGATAGATTTCAGACTTGAGTAATAGTCACCTGGGCGCTGCAATATCAACAGGCACGCCTGCGCAGCAATGCTGATCCTGACATCATCCGTCATGACAAATCCCGCACAGCCTGTAAAACGTTTGTTAGCCAGAAAGTGCTTGATCTGGTTTTTAAGCGCGATTTGCAGCCCTGCCGGCATGCGTTGGAAAAACGGCAAGTCTCGCTTCACCACCTGAAGCCAGCGCTCAGGGAACGGTTGTTGCTCAATGTGCCGGTGCCGCCAGCGCGGATAGACAAACAGCCAGGCTGCGCTACCTATGACAATCAACACCAACACAGCAATTACCACACCACCGGACCACGACATGCATTCACTTCCTGTTTTGGTGAATTTGTGAGCGATACCCTTTGCTCTGACCTGACCGCTTGGTTAAGATCGGGGCGATTTTCAAAAAATCAACAACAAAACCTGACAGAGAATTCAACTATGCCGACAAACCGCCGTGAGGGAGAGATTCAACCGGGAATAAAGTGGGGCCCTTTTGTCTTACGTATTCCTTTTATCCACACCCGATTTGCCTTGCCAGAAATGCTGCAGGGAATTTGTGTTGCCGGAGCCACCGGACTGGCACTTGTGCCTATCATGGTCGCCTCCTTCGGACTGACCTTTGAAGAAGCTGTCACCATGGCCATGATTCACTCGCTGCTGATTTCCTCAGCGTGGATCATGTTTGGTGATCCCATCGGTCCGGGCTGGATCACGCCAGCATTACCGTTCATTTTTGCCTTTGTGCTGGGCACCGCCACCAGTCCGGCGGAACAGTTCCAGTTGATGACCGCGCTGTCGCTTAACTTTGCCGCGCTATTGTTCATTCTGGGGGTCACCGGGTTTGGCGCCAAACTGGTCGCATGGGTACCCAACGTGCTCAAAGGCGGCATCATTCTGGGCGCCGCCGTGGCTGCGTTTCTGCGGATTTTTGATCAGAATGACGCCGCCAGCGCCATTAACTCTACGCCCATTGCTGCCGTTGCGGCGCTGGCGCTGTGTATGTTCATGACTTTTTCCAAACCGTTTCAGCGACAGGCCGCAAAAACGCCGGTACTGGCTAAAATTGCCAGCCTGGGATTATTACCTGCATTTCTTCTCGCCGGCGTGATTGGCCTGGTGACCGGCGAAATGACCTTCAACATTCAGTCTGGTTTCCTGGATGTGCCCGCCCATGCGGCGAGCCTGTGGCAAAAAGCATCCCCCATGGTCATTGGCTGGCCGTCTGTGTCCCAGTTTGTGGAGGCGCTGCCCCTGGCGTTTATCACCTACATCCTGTTCTTCGGCGATCTGGTGACCGCTGAAGAAATGATTAAAAACACACAACCCATGCGTAAGGACGAAAAGCTTGACATCAACAGCAACCGTGCGCACATGTCTACCGGCATCCGCAACGCGGCGATGGCCATTTTTGCACCGTTCTTTGGCACGCAAGGGGTGTTGTGGACGGGCATTCAGGTGATCATCCTCAAGCGTTGGGCATCGGGTCGCGACAAAATGGATTCGGTGTTTGACGGCATTGCAGGTTACTACGTGTACGGACTGCCCATCCTGTTTGTGGTGCTGCCGGTGGTGACGCTGCTGCAACCGCTGCTGCCTATTGCCTTGGCGGTAACTTTGTTGCTCACGGGATTTGCCTGCGCGACGCTGGCGCTGAACGCGGTGACTGATCCTACCGAGCGCGGGGCGATGGTGCTGACCGCAATCGCATTCTCTCTGTTTGATCCGTGGACAGGTCTGCTGGCCGGTCTTGCGACTATTGTGGTTGTGGTTGGCCCACATGTGTTCCTGAAAGCGAGAGCCGACGACCATCCCAAGTAAAGTCGACAGGCCAAAGCTTTTGCTGTGAGCGGTCGTAACACGCCCACAAGACCCGATACGAATGTCCCGAGTGCGGATCAATGCGCTCGGGACACACTTGCGACATGGGCCACAACACATAGGCGTTGACAGTGATCTCCGGTCTGGGCAACACGATACCGTGATGCTCGCCCTGCAAATCCCCCAGTGTCAGAATGTCGATATCCAGCGTTCGTGGACTGAAGCGATGCTGGTCGCGCTTGCGACCGCTGCAGTTCTCCAACTCTTTGAGCAACAGACTGATGTCATCCAGCGGCAGGTCCGTATGTGTTGCCACCACCATATTCAGAAAGTTACCACCCTGAAATCCTACTGCCTCACTCTCAAATACCGATGACAACACCAGTTCACCAAAATGCGCATGCAACGCGTCCAGCGCCAGCGAAATGTGGTACTCCGGTTGAAGATTACTACCCAGACCTAACGTCAGAAGTGCCATGTTGCCTTTTTATAACGTTTGCCGGGGAATTTGGCCACGCTCGATAATCACACCCACATCACGTGCGCCGGTCACGGCGCCGGGTTTGCCAACACGCAGCCGCAGCCAGGGCACAGGGAATTCACGGAGCACAATCTCGGCCACGCGCTCAGCCATGGTTTCTATCAGCAAAAATTCAGCTTCCTCTACAAAGCTGATCAAGCGTTTGGACACCGCCTTGTAATCCAGGGTTTTACTGATGTCTTCGGTGGCGGCGGCGGCGCGGGTATCCGTAGCCATGTCCAGATCAAGGCTGACGGTCTGGCGAATTTTGCGTTCCCAGTCGTAAATGCCGATCACTGTTTGAATTTGTAACTCGCGGATATAGACAATATCCATCAATACACTCCGGATACTTTGGTGGTTGCGTGTGTCAGGTTGACAACGGCGCTGCGCTTTGACGCAAGGACGATAGGCTTTCCAGCGGCCAGCGCGGGCGCGCAAAAATGGCCAGTCCCTCATGCTGGCCAGCCAGCAGACGCTGACAACCCGCATAAGCGATCATCGCACCATTATCGGTGCAGAATTTCGGCTGCGCGTAAAAAAGCTGGCTGCGCTGACTGTCCACCATCTCCTGCAAACTGGCACGCAGTCGCTTGTTGGCACTGACGCCGCCAGCGATGATCAGTGTTTTTAATCCGCTGTACTGTAATGCGCGCCGGCACTTGATCACCAGAGTCTGCACCACGGCTTCTTCAAAGGCCCGTGCCACATCGGCTTTATCCTGTTCAGTGAGTTCAGCCTGTTTACCGAGCTCGATCAGCGTATTACGTACAGCGGTTTTTAAACCACTGAAACTGAATTCCAGCCCGGGTCTGTTAATCATCGGACGCGGGAACACAAACCGACCGGGCGTGCCTTGTGTCGCCAGGGCTGCAACACGCGGCCCTCCCGGATACGCAAGCCCAAGCATTTTGGCGACTTTATCAAACGCTTCACCAGCGGCATCATCGAGCGATTCGCCCAGCAGGCGATATTCACCTACACCCGTCACTGCGACCAATTGTGTATGTCCGCCCGATACCAGCAAAGCAACAAACGGAAACGACGGCGGATTGGCTTCCAGCATCGGCGCCAGCAGGTGACCTTCCATATGATGAACACCTATGGCCGGCACATTCCATGCCATGGCCAGGGAACGTCCGATAGAGGCTCCAACCAACAACGCACCTATCAATCCGGGGCCAGCGGTATAGGCAATCCCATTGATCGACGAAGCAGGGCTGCCGGAGTCTTCCATTAACTGACGGATCATCGGTAGTGTCTTGCGGATGTGGTCACGTGAGGCCAACTCGGGAATCACACCACCGTAACGGGCATGCATTTTTACCTGGCTATACAAGGCATCACCCTGCAAACCCTGTTCGCTGTCGTAGATGGCAATCCCGGTTTCGTCACAGGAAGTTTCAATACCGAGTACGCGCATGCGTGGATTAACCCTGTTAAATGTCAACATCCTGCAAATGTCTGTTGACCTGCTGCAAAGGACGTGAATAATACGGCAGCCCGGAGGCTTTGGCCAGACAGCCGATCTCCCGCCGATCAGAAGTTGCAAATTAGGTTTTGCAATTCCGTGTGCGGCGCATTACCATGTGCGCCCTTTTAAATTGAATGCAAAGGTGTTTGTGCACTATGCCAATGGTTAAACTGAAAGAAAACGAGCCGTTTGACGTTGCTCTGCGTCGTTTCAAGCGTGCTTGTGAAAAAGCCGGTGTTCTGGCTGAAGTCCGTCGTAAAGAATTTTATGAGAAGCCCACGTCTGCCCGGAAGCGTAAAGCTGCTGCAGCGGTCAAGCGTCACCTGAAAAAGCTGTCACGCGACAACAAGAAGACCAAACGGTTCTATTGATTAACAGTCGGGAACTCTTATGGCCGACAGTGCAATCAAGCTCAAGCTGACTGAAGCAATGAAAGACGCGATGCGGGCCAAAGACAAAGCCCGGCTTGGCGCCATTCGTCTCGCTTTAGCCGAAGTTAAAAAAGTTGAAGTGGATGAACGAATCGAACCCGATGATACCCGGGTTTTGTCGTTGCTTGAAAAAATGATCAAGCAGCGCCGCGAATCGATTCGACAGTACGAAGATGCCAAGCGCAGCGATCTGGCCGACGTCGAAAAAGCCGAAATTGTGGTGCTTCAGGAATTTATGCCCGCAGCTCTTGGCGAGCTGGAAATCGACGCCATTATCACGCAGGCAATCGGTGATTCCGGCGCCGTGAATGCCCAAGAAATGGGCAAAGTCATCGCACTGGTCAAACCCCAGGTTGCTGGTCGCGCTGACATGGGTGCCATCAGCCAGAAAATAAAGAGCCGACTTAGCGGCGTCTGATCACACAGAGCGGGGCCCGACATGGCTGGTCTGATTCCGCAATCCTTTATCGATGACCTGCTGAGCAGAGTCGACATTGTTGAAGTTATCGACAAGCGCGTCAAATTGCGCAAAACCGGCAAAAACTATTCTGCCTGCTGCCCGTTTCATCAGGAAAAATCCCCCTCGTTCAGCGTAGAGCCTGACAAGCAATTTTATTACTGCTTCGGGTGCGGCGCCGCCGGCAACGCACTGGGTTTTGTGATGAATTTTGACAAAGCCGAGTTTCCGGAAGCGGTTGAATCACTCGCCTCCGACTACGGCCTGACCGTACCGCGTGAAGAAAAATCCGCGCACAGCGAGAAGAAGCGCCAAGTACATGAAGATCTTCTCAGCGCCCTCGAGCAGGCCAATCTGTATTACCAGCAGCAGCTGCGCCTGCACCCGGCGCGCGACAGCGCGGTCAATTATCTCAAAGGTCGCGGCTTGACCGGACAGATTGCCAAACGTTTTGGCATCGGCTTTGCGCCACCGGGCTGGGCCAATCTGCTCACCCACCTGCAACACTATAAAGTCAGCAAAACCGTGCAGGAACAGGCCGGGCTGGTGATCCCCAAAGAGGCCGACCGCCGTCATAACCAAGACGACACCCACTACGACCGCTTCCGCGACCGCATCATGTTCCCCATTCGCGACAGCCGCGGCCGCGTGATTGCATTTGGCGGGCGCGTACTCGGTGATGACAAGCCTAAGTATCTGAACTCACCAGAAACCCCGGTGTTTCACAAAGGCAGCGAACTGTACGGCCTGTGGGAGGCACGCAAATCGCGCGTAAAACACGACAGCTATCTGATTGTTGAAGGTTATATGGATGTGGTGGCGCTTGCGCAGCACGGCATCGACTTTGCGGTGGCGACCCTGGGTACCGCCACCAGCGCCACGCACCTGACGCGCTTGTTCCGGCTGGTCAAAAGTGTGGTGTTCAGTTTTGATGGTGACAACGCCGGTCGCGCCGCCGCGGCTCGCGCCCTGAATGCCGCGCTGCCGTTGATGGAAGACGGACGCCAGGTGCGGTTTTTGTTTTTGCCCGAGGGCGAAGACCCCGACAGTCTGGTGCGCAAAGAAGGCGCTGACGCGTTCCGCGCACGGTTGGCCAATGCCAACCCCCTGTCCGATGTGTTTTTTGATCAGCTCGGCAATGCCAATGACTTTGCCAGCATGGACGGCAAGGCGCGCCTGTTCAGTCAGGCAATTCCACTGATCAAACTGATGCCGCGCGGTTTGTTCCAGCAATTGATGCTGGATAAACTCGCCACCATGGCAGGCACACGCCGCGAAACCATTGATCAGCTGTTGCAGGAAACGCCCGCAGCCACGCCCGTGGTGACACAAACCGATGATGAACCACCCGCATGGCTGGACGACGCTCACGGCACCCGCAAATCCGCACCCGAAGTTCGCGCCAAACGCGACTTCCGCAACCCGGAACCCGCGCCGTTGGCAACGCGACTGAAGCGATCCGCCGGACTGCTGGCCGTCGAATTATTGTTGCATCAGCCGGCACTGGCCCTAAATGCAACCACAGAGTTGTCATCTTTGACGATACTCGGTGACGAAGACACAAATTTATTGCTGGAACTGCTTGAAGTTGCGCGTGACGACCCCGATATAGGCACCTACGCGTTGCTGGGTCACTGTTATGGCACACCGGCCGGCAAGCGTCTGACACGATTGTTAAAAAACGAGCGCATTACCCCGGAAGCGGGTCGCGCAGAAGAGTTCAGTTTTTTGCTGGGTCAACTTCTGCAAGAGGCTCAAAAGCAACAAAAGCGAAAACAATTACTTGAACAACTGAAACCTCGCGTCCGGTCGACTAAAAACGATACAGAGGATTCATGATCGCAGCTGGCATAGATGATCTTGCAGGTCTATAATGCCCGGCTAAATTTTTTGTTTTCAAACCGCCACCTCTTCACTCGAATGGGAAGTTATGTCTGATTCGTCTCTGAATTCCCCACAATCCGGCCTGTCCGGATTAAAAGCCCTCATTGCCAAAGGCAAAGAACAGGGCTATCTGACCTACGCCGAAGTTAACGATCACTTGCCGGAATCCATCTCGGATCCGGACCAGGTTGAAGACATCATTCAGATGATCAACGACATGGGCATCAAGGTGTACGAAACCGCACCGGATGCAGATACCCTGTTGCTCAACGAAGGTGACGGCAACACGGATGAACTGGCCGCAGCTGAAGCGGCAGCAGCGCTGGCCGCCGTCGAGAACGAAGCCGGCCGCACCACCGACCCCGTGCGCATGTACATGCGTGAAATGGGCACCGTGGAACTGCTGACCCGCGAAGGCGAAATTGTCATCGCCAAGCGCATCGAAGAAGGCCTGCGTGAGCTGATGAAATCCATGGCCAGCTTCCCCGGCATCGTGGCACATGTGCTGAATGAATATGAAATGGTCTCCCGCGAAGAGCGCCGCCTGACTGACGTGATTGTAGGCTACCTGGAAGTTGACGACCCGGTTGTTATCCCCGCCGCCGTTGAACCAGAGGAAGTTGTCGAAGCCGAACCTGCCGCTACTGAAGACGAAGACGATGGTGTGCTCGCCGGCGCTGAAGAGGAAGAGGCAGTCTCCGGCCCGGATCCCGAACTGGCTCGCCAGCGATTCACTGACCTGCGAGCGCAGTTTACCGAGACCGAAGCTTTGATCGCCCAACATGGTCGTCACGACGAGATTTCGCTGACGGAAATGGAAAAACTTGGCGAAATGTTCAAGACCTTCAAGCTCACTCCCAAACTGTTTGACATCCTGGTCAATCAAGCACGCGCAGCACTGTTCAAAGTCCGTCGCCACGAGCGCACCGTGATGACCCTGTGCTGCCGCAACGCCGGCATGCCCCGCAAGATTTTTGTTGCCAGCTTCCCAGGCAACGAAGTGAACGACGCTTGGCTGGATCAGTTTGCCGGACATAAAGAAGCGTGGGTTGCGCGTCTGGCAGACGTCGCAGAAGAGGTTCAGCGTACACAGCGCAAAATGCAGGCCATGGAAGAAGAAAATGGGCTGACCGTTGCCGAGATCAAAGAGATCAACCGTGGCATGTCTATTGGCGAAGCCAAATCACGTCGCGCCAAAAAAGAAATGGTGGAAGCCAACCTGCGCCTAGTGATCTCCATCGCCAAGAAGTACACCAACCGTGGTCTGCAATTCCTTGACCTGATTCAGGAAGGCAACATCGGCCTGATGAAAGCGGTGGACAAGTTTGAGTACCGCCGTGGTTACAAGTTCTCCACTTACGCTACCTGGTGGATACGACAGGCAATTACCCGCTCTATCGCTGACCAGGCGCGCACCATCCGTATCCCGGTACACATGATCGAAACCATCAACAAGCTGAACCGAATCAGCCGCCAGATGGTGCACGAAAAAGGCCGTGAGCCAACGCCGGAAGAACTCGGCGAGCGCATGGACATGACCGAAGACAAAGTGCGGCGTGTACTTAAAATCGCCAAAGAGCCCATCTCCATGGAAACACCAATTGGTGACGACGAAGACTCGCATCTGGGCGACTTTATCGAAGACTCCACGGTGGAATCACCGGTGGATTCCTCCATCGAAGAAGGCCTGCGCGAAGCTACCCGCGAAGTGCTCAACAGCCTGACCGCCCGCGAAGCCAAAGTGCTACGCATGCGTTTTGGTATCGACATGAACACCGACCACACGCTGGAAGAAGTCGGCAAACAGTTTGACGTCACGCGCGAGCGAATTCGTCAGATCGAAGCCAAAGCCCTGCGCAAACTGCGTCACCCGACGCGCTCCGATCACCTGCGCAGCTTTCTGGACGATTAATTATTGGGGACGGAGAGATCATTTTTTGTACAGATTTATCTGTACAAAAAATGATCTCTCCGTCCCCGTAGCTTCAGGCACCCTATGCAGAGCCTGTTTGACAGCATCAACAACCTGTTCGCGTTTATCCAGCCGGTGTCCGACGCCGTCTGGGCCTTCCCCACCCAATTTGAGTTCTACGCCGCCATCCCCATCATCGGCCAGATGTCCATGGCCGTGCTGCTGCTGCTAAGCATGGGCTTGGTATTCACCGTTAGAACTGGCATTGTGCAACGCTTCAGCTTTGCCGAAGCCTACCGCATCATCATGCGCCAGCATCAGGCCCGCGCCGTTGGCATCAGCCCCAAAGCCGCATTTCTGCTCGGACTCGCCATGCGTGTTGGCCCCGGCAATATTGTCGGTGTCACCGGCGCCATCAGCGTAGGCGGCCCCGGCGCATTATTCTGGATGTGGGTTGCCGCGCTACTGGGCATGGCCAGCGCGTTTACCGAATCGGTGTTAGCGCAGCTGTTTAAAGAGAAGAAGGACCAGGAATTTGTCGGCGGCCTGCCGTTTTACGGCCGCAGCCTGCTCGGCGGCAAACGCTACGTCGGGGTGTTTTTATCCATCGCCTTTATTGTGTACGCGCTGTTCAACCTGCCGGCACAAACCTTCAACGTCTTCACCGCCTTCGGCATGATTGCCGAAACTGTCACCGGCAACGTGGCTGAACGCCAGTCACCGCTCTATATCGGCATTGCCATTGTGTTGGTGATCAGCAGCGCGTGGATGATCCTCGGCGGCATCCGCCGTGTCATTCGCTACACCAACGTCATGGTACCGGTGATGGCGGTGGTATTCTGCGCGCTGTCACTGCTGATCATTGTGCTCAACGCCAACCTGATCCCGACGTTTTTCCGCGAAGTGTTCACCGGCGCCTTCTCACCTGACGCCCTGTTTGGCGGCGCCATTGGTGTCGCCATAGCTGAGGGTGTGCGCCGCGGCCTGATGTCCAACGAAGCCGGCCAAGGCACCATCACCATGGCCGCAGCCGCCGCCGACAACCGCCATCCCTGCGAACAGGGATTTGTGCAAAGCCTCGGCGTGTTTGTCGACACCCTGGTGATCTGCACACTCAGTGGTTTTATTGTGGTGATTGCCCAGCTCTGGCAAACCGCACCCGACGCCGCCGCCTGGAGCGCCGCCAGCGCATCACGCATTGGCACCTACCTGGGCTCCGTACAGTATCTGACACCAACATGGCTCACCGACCCCGCCACCATCGTGCTTAGCCTGTGTTACGCGCTGTTTGCGTTCACCACACTGCTAGGAATGATCTCGTTTGCAGAAATCTCCGCCAATTTTATCTCACGCTCGGCGCGCTTCATTTTGATGATACGACTGCTGGGCGCCATGCTGTTTGTGCCATTTGGTGCGATGACGGTACTGGCGGGACTGGAGCTCGGTAACCTGTGGGCAATTACCGATCTCACAAATATTGTGATGGTGTACCTGAACATACCGCTGCTGATCCTAGGCGCACCACTCGTGCTCAAAGCGCTGGATCACTACAAACGCACCGGTGGCGGCAGCTTCAACTCAGCTGCCGACATTGGTTTGACTACCGCGTACTGGGTCGACGACTTACAGCGACTCAACAAACGCAGCTAGGTTCGCGATATCCGCGTCTGACAGCGCCGCCGCAGTGGCATACATCAACGCACTTTGCGGGCCACGGGTCTCGCGGTTTTTGTAAGCCGTCAGTGCAGTGGTCACAAAACTTGCGTCACGGCCGGACAATTGCGGGCCAACACCACCTTCACCACCTGCACCGTGACACGCTGTGCAACCTACATAGGCGGTCTTGCCGAGCTCAGCTGGACTTGCCGCTGCGGCCGCAGCTGCTGCTGCACGCTGTTGATCAAGGATGTTGCCATTAGCAGCAACATACGCCTCGTAACATTCACCGTCACAGGTGTGCACACGTGCCTGCTCAGGCACGTTACGGTTAGCCATCGCCGTGGTTACGATGACGGCAGTAAACAGCAGAGCAAACAACGGAATCAGCAGGTCTTTCATAACAGCTCCAGAAGTAGTTAGCGCCCTTTCTACGCGCGGGAGCTCCGTGCAGATTTGCAAAACGCATGCAAAATGCCTCGGGCCCTGCCGGGGTGCCGGAAAAAATAAACAATGTGTTTCCAATTATGATTCGACACAACCAGCACCGATCACGGCGCTGCACAACAATGCCTTGTCACTTCATGCCCTGAATTATGGGCTGGCGTGATCAGCAGTTCGGCCTTATACTTCGCGTCTCGTTTTTTGACGACACTTCAATACCGGGCCTATAGCTCAGTTGGTTAGAGCAGCGGACTCATAATCCGTTGGTCGTAGGTTCAAGTCCTACTGGGCCCACCA
>CALQJO020000017.1 GCA_943330915.2 Rhodoferax sp. OV413
AGTTGTCGATGGCATGAGCTGCCGGCGCAGGAGTATCAATTTTTTCGGGTTGTCGGTCCTTGTTTCTGTCAAACATGATGTTCACCGCTATTGTTTTAAAACCAGTGGATGGGGCAGTTGTCTTTTTACAGTGCTTGAGTGTTACAAGCCAGGCCCCGAATGTATCAATAATGTTCAAATATGACAATGGCTTGAGACGTACTTATGAGAACAAATATCAATATAAACGAATTTCTTTGTTGTTGAGAGTGTAAAGTCTGTCCGCCCGGACACAGAAGTCTTACTCAGGTGAACAGCGCCACGATGGTGGGTGACAGGCGTACCAGGGCTAGACTACGATCAGTTTCTGCCCGGTTACCCTGTGTGGGGATCAACCCGACTGGGTTGGCAGTTCATTAACAAAGCAGGTATTTATGACAAAACTCTATCCCAGCATTGAACCTTTCGACACACAATTTCTGAACGTGTCCGATCGGCATACCCTGTATGTCGAACAATCCGGTAATCCTGATGGCAAGCCGGTGGTGTTTCTGCATGGTGGACCCGGCGGCGGGACACTGCCGCTATACCGGCAGTTTTTTGACCCCACCCGATGGCGGATTGTGATGTTTGACC
The DNA here is from genome assembly GCA_943330915.2 of Rhodoferax sp. OV413. GTDB lineage: Bacteria > Pseudomonadota > Gammaproteobacteria > Pseudomonadales > Pseudohongiellaceae > Pseudohongiella. Next base: position 616 of record CALQJO020000017.1, read on the forward strand.
AGCGCGGGTGCGGCAAGAGCACACCGTTTGCTGAATTGCAGGACAACAGCACTTGGGATCTGGTCGCTGATATTGAACTCATACGCGAACATCTGGGCATCAGCCGCTGGGCGATATTTGGAGGTTCTTGGGGGTCGACACTGGCGCTGGCTTATGCAAGCTCACATCCTCATGCGTGTACTGAACTCTTTCTGCGCGGTATTTTTCTGCTCAGGAAAAAAGAAATCGACTGGTTTTATCAGGAAGGCTGTTCAAAGTTGTTTCCCGATCTCTGGGAGTCCTATGTGCGGCCGATTCCGGAAAATGAACGTGATGATTTTGTGGCGGCATACTACCGTCGCCTGACCTCTGACGATCCCGCCGTGCGCGCCGAAGCCGCCAAAGCCTGGTCAGTGTGGGAAGGTTCGACCTCCAAACTCAGTTACGATGCGGCAGCGGCTGCGCGTTTTGGCGATGATGAATTTGCCGATGCCTTTGCCCGCATTGAATGTCATTACTTTATGAACAAAGGCTTTTTTACGGATGATAACTACCTGTTATCTCAGGTTCACAAGATTCGACACATTCCCACCGTGATTGTGCACGGTCGCTACGATGTCGTTTGCCCGGTTGAAAATGCCTGGGAACTGCACAAAGCCTTCCCGGAGTCAGAGTTGCATATCATTGCGGACGCCGGCCATTCGCTGTCGGAGACAGGTATCACACAAAAGCTGATTGAATACACGGATCGCTGGAGTTGATTATGCTTGGTCAACGCAGGGAACAACCGTTTCTTCCGTGCTCACAAACAGGCGGACACAACGGCGGCTGTCAGCATCATGATTGTTGATGCAGTCATCATTGGTGCGGGTCCCGCAGGGTTGATGGCTGCCACCCGATTGGCTGAGGCCGGAAAATCGGTTGCGCTGTTCGATGCCATGCCGTCGTTCGGCCGTAAGTTCTTGCGCGCCGGTGTTGGCGGGCTGAACATCACTCACAGCGAAGCGCCCGACGCTTTTAGTGCCCGCTATCATCCTCATGACACCGTTGCAGACTGGTTGAGTGAGTTTAATGCCTCCAGTGTCACCGCGTGGGCGGCTGATCTTGGGGTGTCGACCTTTGTGGGTAGCTCTGGACGGGTTTTTCCGGTGCAGCTCAAAGCGTCACCTTTGCTGCGCGCCTGGTTGGGGCAGTTGCACTCTCTGCACGTCGGATTTTTCACACGCCATCGTTGGCTGGGCTGGGAAATGCTGCGCGATGATCAAGGGCTGGCGTTGCAGCGACACCGGTTTTTTACCCCGGCGGGTGATGTTGTAGTGGACTCGCGCAGCTGTGTGCTGGCCTTGGGTGGCGGCAGCTGGGCACGCCTGGGCTCAGATGGCCAGTGGCTGCAGACCCTGCAGGGTATGTCGCTGAGTTGCGCGCCGCTGGTGGCATCCAACTGCGGTTATGAGGTCGCCTGGAGCCAGCGCATGCAGGAACAGTTTGCAGGTGTGCCCCTGAAGTCAGTGTCTCTTGGTGTCAGGAGTCCGGATTCTGAGCACTGGCAGTTCAATCGCCGGGGTGAGGCCATGCTCAGCAAACATGGCATCCAGGGCAGTCTGGTCTATGCAGCGTCCCGTCAGATAAGTGCGCTGATAGAGACTGCCGGCAGCGCGACTTTGCTGTGGGATTTGTTGCCAGATATGCCTGAACAGACGATACTCGAAAAACTGTCAGTGCACAGAGGCAAGGAGTCGCGCAGCAATTTTCTGCGCAAACGACTCGGTATTACCGGGGTAAAAGCCGCGTTGCTGCATGAGTTTGCCAAGGATGCCATGGAGTCCCCACGCCTGCTGGCGGCGGCGATAAAAGCCTTGCCGATGATGGTTTCCCGGGCACGCCCGCTGGATGAGGCTATCAGTACCTCGGGTGGTCTGAGTTTTAATGAACTGGACGCGGAATTGATGTTGAAAAAATTTCCCGGTGTTTTTTGCGCCGGGGAGATGCTGGACTGGGATGCTCCAACCGGGGGTTACCTGTTGACCGCCTGTTTGTCCAGTGGACATCGCGCGGGTCAGGCCGCCGTCAGCTATCTGCAGAGACAGCCAACGATCGATTGACGGGCGACAACAGAACAGATCGCCAGTCATAAACAATAACAACAAGTGAGATGCGGAGTCTTTTTATGAAATCACCCTGGCGCTTATTCATGTGCGGCTGTCTGACCATTCTGGCCGGGTCCCTGCTGGCCTATCTGGTGCAGACCTCTGGCGATATCACCATCAAAGATGTCAGGTTTACCGGCAATAACGGCCAGACGCTCAGTGCCCTGTTGTACATCCCTCCCAATGCCAGTGCCCGCACACCGGCACCCGCAGTGCTGGCGGTTCACGGCTACATTAATTCCCGCGAAGTGCAGGGGCCTTTTGCCATAGAACTGGCGCGCCGCGGATACGTGGTATTGGCACTGGATCAAAGTGGTCACGGTTATTCAGACGGGCCAGCCTTTGCTAACGGGTTTGGCGGCCCGGCGGCGCTGCGGTATCTGCACAGCCTGGATCTGGTCGATAAAAACAATATCGGCATGGAAGGCCACTCGATGGGTGGATGGACAGTGCTCGCTGCGGCCGCTGCTATGCCGGATGGATACAAATCGATTGTACTGCAGGGCTCCAGTACCGGCAGCGGTATGGCCGCGCCTGGAACGCCGGATTGGCCACGCAATGTGGCGGTGGTCTTTGCGCAGTTTGACGAGTTTGCACCGTTGATGTGGGAAGTGCCCAAGGGCAGTCAGGTGGCCGACAGCGCCAAACTCAAGGCGTTATTTGGTACGGAAAGCCCGGTGGATATTGGCCGGGTGTATGGCGATATTACACAAGGCACGGCACGGGTTCTGCACAACCCCCCGGTAACACACCCCGGCAATCATATCTCCCATACCTCCGTGCAACACACCATTGACTGGTTTGCGCAAACCCTGAACCACGACCCCATTGAAGGGCCTGCGTCACGCAATCGTCAAGGTCAGATCTGGTTCTTGAAGGAAATCGGCACACTGGCGGCGTTTGTTGGTTTTGTCATGTTGATGCTGGGCAGCATCCGCGGATTACTGACCTTGCCAGTGTTCGCGGCGCTTGCCAGACCCGCGAGCAGCGCTGCGTGGACGGGGCGCAGCAAACGTTGGTGGGCGCTGGCGCTGATCAGTGCCATCATTCCGGTGGCCACGTTTTATCCGTTGATGGGGGTGGGCGCCGGACTACTGAGCGCTTCTGCGTGGCTGCCACAGGGTATCAGCAATCAAGTGATGTTCTGGGCACTCGTCAATGGCCTCATTGTCGCGGGACTGGGATTTGCCGTCAAAACAGGCCAAGCCGGGTTTGCCGTCATCCGTTGGCAGAGCAACGGCGTGCTGGCTGTTGTGTTTGCGCTGATAACAGTACTGATCGGTTATATGTCCTTGTTGCTGGCCGACTACTTTTTTAAAGTCGATTTCCGCTTCTGGTTTGTGGGTCTGAAATTGCTGAGTGTGGATCAGTTCCAGGCCATGTTGGTTTATCTGCTGCCGTTTACGCTGTTTTTTATGTTGTCGCTGCGCGCATTGCATGGAGGTCTATCGGTAGCGGGTGACAGCCGTCGTCAGCAGTATCTGAGCAATGCATTGGTCATGGCAGGTGGATTTATTGTGTTTTTGTTATTGCAGTATGGCAGTTTGTTCATCACCGGGCAGTTGCTGACGCCGGCTGAGCCGCTCAACACCATTGTGATGATTCAGTTTGCACCGCTGTTATTGATGGTGTCGCTGATCAGTACCTGCGCCTGGCGGCATACCGGGTCTTATGTGCCGGGGGCGTTGATGAATGGTTTGTGGGTGAGCTGGTATATCGTGGCGGGGCAGGCAACGCAGGCGGTCTGATGTTTGCCGCACGTGATGCGTTTTAAACCGCACGTGACGCGTTTTGAACCGCACGTGATGCGTTTTAAACCGCACGTGATGCGTTTTAAACCGCAAGGAATGCAGGTGGTGACGTCGGACCGGCCGCATCCTTTGAGGAGACGCCCGGCGCTGCGCAACTCGTCCTCAGGTGCTGCGCACCTTGCGAACTCGGACAGTGCTCGCGCTGGTTCGGGCGTCCCCTCAAAGGATAAACGCGGCCTGATTGATCCGGTGCGGCTGCCGACCCCGATTGCTCACGCTGCATTCTATGACTGGGTATCTTCCCATTCTAGTGTGCTTTGTAATATACCGCTTTTAACCATATGTATTTAATAATAAAAATATGAGGCTCCCATGATGGCTTTTTTCGGGAAGATACGTCCGGTTATTCTGACGATGCTGGTATGTTCGTGGATGTCCGCTGGACACTCCCAGGATTTATCTCAGGTCACGGTGACGCGCTTGCTGGACGAGCCGATTATTACGCCCGCCTTGGATGTGCGCATGGGCAGCAATATTCAGGGGCCATCGCTGATCAGAGTGCCAGAGTGGATTGAAAACCCGCTGGGTGCGTACTACCTGTATTTCTCTGACCACAAGGGCGAGTACATCCGGCTGGCGTATGCAGACTCGTTGACCGGCCCGTGGACGGTATATTCGCCGGGTACGCTGCAATTGTCAGAGTCCCACTTCCCTGAGACCTGTCCGCCGTGTTCGGTGCCGGACGACAGTGTGGTGCCAGCGTATGCACATATTGCATCGCCCGATGTCATCGTGCGTGAGGATCGCCAGGAACTGGTGATGTATGTGCATGGCCGTGACCCGATGGAACAAGTGACACGCCTGGCCACCTCAACCGATGGCATTAATTTTGAGGGCGCGCCTGACATCCTTGGCCGCCCTTACTTCCGCACTTTCCAGTATAAGGATGCTTGGTATGGGCTGGCGATGCCGGGTTTTGTTTACCGCTCGCAAGACGGATACACAGCGTTTGAGGAAGGCCCGCGCTTTTTTAACAATGACATGCGCCATTCTGCGGTGTTGGTGCGCGGTGACACGCTGTATGTGTTCTGGACACAGGTAGGACATGCGCCAGAAAGCATTTTGCTCACCGCTATCACCATGAGTGATAACTGGGATGACTGGACAGAGTCAAAAACCGTGGAAGTGCTCAGGCCTGAGCGCAGCTGGGAGGGTGCTGATTTGCCTTTGATCCCCTCGGTGCGGGGTGACATCACTGTACCAGCCAATCAACTGCGCGATCCAGCGGTGTTTGAGGAGGACGGTCAGGTGTATCTGTTGTATTCGGTTGCCGGTGAAAGTGGTATCGCCATCGCCCGCGTGGATGGTATTCCGCACCACTGAGGAATGCGGGGAGACACTGTCAGAGATTAAAGCGTTGTCGCAAAAACAACGCGATGCCTTCCTCATTGTGGTGCCCGATGACGGCGGTTGATGCAGCTTTAACTTCGTCTTTGGCATTGGCTGGCGCATAGGCTTCATCGGCCATGGCAAACATACTGAGGTCATTGTCGCTGTCGCCAAAGCATAGTATGCGGCTGACACCCAGACTGTTGCCGAGTTGTTTCAGGGCGTTGCCCTTGCTGGCCTGGCTATGATGGATGTCCAGCCATTTCAGATCCTTGCTTTCCATTGCCATGCCGGAATAAGACACCAGGTGCTGTTCGTCGGCGATGTTTAACTCGATCGCGTCAATGGTCAGCCGTGTCCCGAGCATACTGACGTTGGTAATCTGCGACCTGGAAGGCATGTCGCTCAGTGGCAACACATTGGCGGCCAATCGTGAATAAAACATATCCAGCAGCCGCTTTTCAAACTCATGCTGTACCGGTGGGTGATAGATGTAGTGTTTGTGATCGTCCGTCACACAGTGCACAAACGGGGTGACATTTTCAGAAATGGCGGCACGAATAACGTGTTCGGCTTCCGCATTGCTTAAAAAATTTCCCAGTGACAAGGATTCACTGGCAGGGTCCCAGACGATCACGCCATTGATATAAATGTGCGGTAATAAAAACCCGTGCCCCGCAATAATTTCCTGTGCGGAATGTAAATTGCGGCCAGTGGCAACCGTGTAGGCAATGTTGTTTGACGTCAACAGTTTGAGGGTTTCAGCGGTGAAGTCTGAGATGCGGTGATCAGCGCTCAGCAGTGTGCCATCCAGATCAAATACAACAAGTTCCATGATGATGCGCGTACCCTGACTCAAAAAGTTAAGTGGCAAGCATAAACCAACGCAATGGTATCTGCCATTGGCCGCACTCACCGAGTCAATGTTATGCTCAACTTACGATAAAAATTTGAAGGGTTTTTTGCGTGACTTGGGAAAAAAGTAATGCCTTCACAATTGAGTTGCTAGTGGACGGCAGTGATATTGATGAACTGGGACACGTCAACAACGCCGCCTACGTGCGCTGGCTTGAGCGATGTGCCTGGCGGCACTCCGAGTCATTGGGGCTGGGTGTTGCTGAATACAAAACATTGGACAGAGCTATGGTGGTGTTGCGCCACGAGATTGACTATCTGGCCGCAGCCTATTTGCATGATGAGGTGATGGTAGCAACCTGGATAGTTGCATCGGACAACAAGCTTCGCCTGACGCGGCACTTTCAAATTATGCGCCCCAAAGACCAGTCAACTTTGTTGCGCGCACGCAGCAATTTTGTGTGTATTGAACTGAGTAGCGGTAAGGCCCGACGTATGCCGGAAATTTTTGTAGAAACCTATGGCAAAGCCGTAACAATGAATTAGTCATGAAGTGACTGGAACTCTATAGCAGTTGGCGTCGTTCAGTTTGGATGTTGCTGGACTGAACAATGTTCAAACCTCCGGCGCTGTTATCAAAAAAATTATTGTGATGATTGGTGAGATTACTGATGAAATTTTCTATAGCGATGATGACCGCTGTGTTGTCTTCCATGTTGGCTGTTCAGGGTTTCGCGCAGGACGCTGCCCAGTCTGAAAACACCGGCCGTCCCGGCCGTCTGGATTTGCTGACCCTCGAACAGAAAGTAGCCAATGGTCAGTCCTTCCACACCCATCAGTCTGAGGCTGTAGAGCCGTTTCGCATTCTGGGTAATATTTATTTTGTGGGGGCGAGCAATATTGCCTCGTATTTGATTACCACCCAGCAAGGACATTTTTTGTTGGATACCGGTGTGCAGGGCATGACCGGTGACATCAAACGCAATGTCGAGGCGCTGGGTTTTAGGATGAGTGACATCAAGATCATTTTGTCGAGTCATGCGCATTTTGATCATATTCAGGGCCACGCCATCATGCAGCGCATGACTGGCGCACAGGTGTTTGCGCTGGAGGCTGATGCGGACGCTTTAGAGGCTGGCAAAGATTTATCGCCATTGGGTTTCGAGGGATGGGAACCTGTGAAGGTAGACAGGCGCTTGCAGGATGGCGAGTCAATTAATCTGGGTGAGGTGACATTAACACCGACCTGGGCGCCCGGTCATTCGCCGGGTTGTACCACCTGGAGTATGCAGACACAGGATGCTGGTGAGAATTTTGACGTGGTGTTTTTTGGTTGTAACGGCCCCAACGATGGCGTGCAGTTGATCAACAATCCACGCTTTCCGACGCTGGTGGAAGATGCGTTGTTCGGCTTTGACAACATGGCAAAGCTGCAAGCCGATATCTATCTGACCGGACACCCACAAGCGCCTTTCGAGGGTATTTTGCATCTGATGCGCGTTCAGGTGAGACCCCATCCACTGCTGAATCAACAACCCTGGGCGGATTTTATTGCCGCAAGAAAGCAGGATTTTGAAGCCCGGGTGCAGGCCGAGCAGGATTCACTGCGGCAATAAGTTAACGCTCAATATTGTTTGCAGAATGAATCCTCTCTGCTGAACACATACTGTCGGCTAACGACATCTTGTCAGCTAAAAACTTCGGGCATGTCGCTGGAAACTTTGGCGCCAAACACCGGGTCACGCTTTTCCAGAAAGGCTTTCACGCCTTCTTTTCCGTCCTGCTGGCTGGTGTAAAACACCGCCAGCGACTCCACCTTGTGAGCGTCAACAGGGTGGGGCAATGCAGAGTTCTGCAGCATCATTTGCCGTGCCAGCGCAATGGCAACTGGTGAGCGATGGTTGATATAACTGTGCGCCAGTTTGCGCGCGTGTGCCATCAGCTGATCCACAGGAACGGCGGCTTTGGCCAGACCTTTGGATACTGCGTCAGCACTGCTGATCAGTTCGCCGGTATACACCCAGTCCAGCGCCTGAGAGATGCCAACCAGTCTGGGCAGGAACCAGGTGGAACAGGCTTCGGGCACAATGCCGATTTTGCCAAATACAAAACCCATGCGCGCATTCTCTGATAACAAACGCACATCCATAGCCAGTGTCATGGTGGCGCCCACACCGACGGCGACACCATTGATAGCGCCAATCACCGGTTTGTTGCATGCATAAATGGCCAACGACACCCGGCCACCGGTATCGCGGACACCCGTGATCATGTCCTCATCTTCAAAACGTTGCTCAAGCTCGGCGGGTGTTGGCTGCATGCTTTCATCCAATCCAAACACATTGCCTGCGACTGATAGATCCATGCCCGCACAAAATGCGCGACCCGCGCCGGTCACAATCACTGCGCCTACCGCATCGTCGGCACTGGCGCGCTGAAAGGCATCAATCAGTTCATTGGCCATGGTGACGGTAAAGGCATTCATCTTATCCGGGCGATTGAGCGTGATGGTCAGTATGCGATCGTCAATCTGATAATCCAGGGTGGTATAGGACAATGTGTTTCTCCCGAAAATTGTGGAACCGGTAAACGGTGTGTTTGCATGCGTAGAATCATGTACCATCAGTGCCAGACAAACTTTCTTGCACTACCACACATTGAACCATAAAAAGCAGTCCGGAGGCTTTTGTGTCAGACATGCCAATCAGTCGTTTTCCAGTTCCTGAGATCAACGAATTGCCAGAAGATATCCGCAACAGAATTCTGGCCGTGCAGGAAAAATCCGGTTTTGTGCCTAATATATTCCTGGCACTGGCGCATCGGCCGGACGAATTCCGGGCGTTTTTTGCCTACCATGATGCACTGATGGACAAACCGGGCAGCCTGAGTAAAGCAGAACGTGAAATGATTGTGGTGGCAACCTCAGGTCTTAATGAGTGTATCTATTGCGTGGTTGCCCACGGCGCGATTTTGCGCATCCGCGAAAAAAATCCGCATATCGCGGATCAGCTGGCGATTAATTACCGCAAAGCTGATGTCACGATCCGGCAAAGAGTAATGCTGGAGTTTGCCGTTAAAGTATCGCAGCAGGCTCAGACGGTATCGGAGGCGGATATTGAAACCTTGCATGCTCATGGTTTCAGTCATGATGATGTGTGGGATATCGGCGCTATTGCAGCATTTTTTGCATTATCAAACCGACTCGCCAATATGAGCAGCATGCGTCCCAATGATGAGTTTTATCTGATGGGTCGTCTGCCAAAAACACCATAATTGAGTGTCCAGCTGTTGCGAAATTCACGCGGATTGTGCTGGTCAGTGAGTATCACTTTTCAGCGTAAATGACGCCCCGATCGGATTCCATTGACTGGGTTTGCCTATCGGGGTGATGAGCTGTGTGCTGCGGATACGGGGTATCAGCAGGTTTTCAAATAGCGTGACATCCTGCTGCGCCGGGTTTAGCCAATTGTTGATCAGCGCCGTGTCTTTTATTGGCAATATCAACGGCATTGATTTGGGGTGGATCTGCTGCCACTGCGGCAACGGTCCCAGCGTGATGATGCTGGCGGTATAAATGGATTCGCCGGTGTTGGGGTCTAGGTAGTGTTTGTACAGGCCACCAAACGCAATGGCCTCGTTCTGAAGTGTTATCTGATGATACGTGCGTCTGTCACCTAATCCCTCTAAAAACCCGCTGGCTGGAATAATACAGCGCCCTTGCCGATAGGGTTGGTAGGCCAGTGATCCCTGGGTGTTAAGTTTATCCCAGCGGCTGTTGAAGCTGGCGTAATCATAGTTGGGCTTTAATGATTGCCTGTCCAGCATCAGCCACCAGATGGCGTCACACACCTGTCTACCCTGGGATGACTCCCGGATGATCGAAATAGTCGAGCCAGGTGCCACATCGGCTGAATAACGCAGCTGTGCACCGGCCATGCCCAGCACGTTCAGCAGTATCTGGACTTCAGGTGAATCAAACACATTAAATCGCCCGCACATCGTAGCTCCGTGCATTGCACTCCAAGGTTGTCGTTGAATTTATAGCATCAGGCGTTTAAATTCCAAGCCTGGCGAGTTCGCATTGGGCGTAATCCATCGGAGTGGCATCATGATAATTCCTTCAATCAGACAGATTGTCTTGAGTCTGAGTCTTTTTGTGCTTTTTTCTTCAACACTCGCTCAGGAAACGGCAACACCCAACGGTATTGCTGACAATCGCAGTGAGGCGCTGGCGCTCACTGGAGCAACGCTCTATTTACCCGATGGTCAATATCTGGACAACGGTACTTTGCTGATCCGCGACGGCCTGATTGTTGATGTTCTGCCCGCGGGCGATGTACCTGACGGTTATTTTGCTCTTGATATGCGCGGACGCTATGTATACCCCGGTTTAATCGATATCAATACCGGCTACGGCATACCCGCACCTGGTCGCCCGGCACCTGGCTCAGGAGCTGAGGTGCTGGAGTCCAGCGGGCTGGCTTACAATGCCAATGACGCGATACGTGCTCACTACCGCGCCGTGCAGGATTTCAAACCGGACCAGTCCAGAGCAGAAGAATTGCGTAAACTCGGGTTCTCCATGGTGCTCAGTTTGCGCGCCGATGGCATCGCCCGTGGCACCTCAAGCCTGGTGTTGTTGGGTAGTAAAAACGCCAACGAGTCGGTATTGCTGGCCGATGCCGCCGCCCATTATTCACTCAGTAAGGGCAGTTCCAGACAATCATTACCATCCTCGCCGATGGGCTCCATTGCGCTGCTGCGCCAGACTTATCTTGATGCACAGTGGTACGAGCAGTTTTCTCCGCGGCCCTTTACCGATGAATCCCTGGAAGCCTGGATAAACAACCGGTCATTGCCACAAATCATGGAGGTGAGTGACTGGCAGCAGGCACTGACACTGCATGAGGTGGCACAGGAGTTTGGCACTCAATACCTGATTAAAACCGGCGATGACGCCTACCAGCGCGCTCCGGAGCTGGCGGCGACCGGTGCCAGTCTGATTGTTCCGGTGATTTTTCCGGATACCCCTGAGGTAGCAGATCCGTTTGTGGCAGACGACGTGTCATTTAGCGATCTCAAACACTGGGAGTTAGCGCCGTTTGGTTTACGTTTGCTCAATGAACAGGGTATCCGTTTTGCAGTTACCAGCGCCGGTGCGGAAGAAAAATTCCATGAGAACATGTCACTGGCAGTCCGCAACGGCTTGCCAGCCTCGGTGGCCATCGATGCGCTGACACGTGTTCCTGCTCAGATGCTGGGCGTCGAGAATCGCACAGGCAGTCTGCAAAGCGGTCGTCTGGCTAATCTGCTGGTAAGTTCGGCGCCACTGTTCACAGAAGATGCACGCCTGCTAGAAAACTGGGTTCAGGGCGAGCGTTTTATACTGGCAGACAGTTTTGACCAACACCGCGGCCGTTACCAATTGCAGGCAGGTGATCGAACCCTGGCAGTGACGCTGGACGTTGACGCGGCAAACATTGAAGCCAGCGTGGTGGATGCCAGCAGTGGTGAGGCGGTTGAGGGCACAGATATCTCAGTGGACCTGACCACCGAGATGATCAATATCAATTTTGCGTTGCCAGGCGATGCCGGCAATACGCGTCTGAGTGGCTGGTCTATTGCCAACGGTTGGCAGGGCAGTGGATTAACATCATCAGGGGAAGCCGTGAACTGGCAACTTGAACGGGTCGCGGATTTGCCAGTCGCCGACGCGGATGAGCAATTGGCGCCCGAGCCCGTGCCGCAGTTACCGTCACCAGTTTTGTATCCCTTTGCTGCCTATGGTGTGGAAACTCTGCCGTTGCAGCAGGATACGGTCATTCGTGGTGCAACGGTATGGACCAACGAAGATTCCGGCACTATTCAGACCGATGTGTTGATTCGCGCCGGAAAAATAGCCGCAGTAGGCAGTGACCTTGATGCGGGCAATGCGCTGGAGGTTGACGGTACAGGAAAACATCTGACCCCCGGCATCATTGACGAACACACACACATTGCTTTGTTTGCGATCAATGAAGGCGCCACCAATTCCAGTATGGTGCGTATGCGCGATGTAGTGGATTCGCAAGACGTCAACATTTACCGCAATCTTGCTGGCGGCGTGGTGGCTGCCCAACAACTGCACGGTTCTGCAAATCCCATTGGTGGTCAGTCGTCGTTGATAAAAATGCGCTGGGGTCAGAGCCCGCAGGGTTTGCGAATTGAAGAAAGTGCAGAGTTCATCAAATTTGCCTTAGGTGAGAACGTCAAACGCAGCACTAACCCGGCGTCGGTGCGTTATCCACAATCACGTATGGGTGTTGAACAGGTGTTTATTGATGCGTTCAGTCAGGCGCGTGAATATGAGCAGAACTGGAATGCCTACAATGCATTATCGGCCGCGCAGCAACGCAACACATCTGCTCCGCGACGAGACCTTGTCAGTGACGCCATGGTGGAAGTACTTAATGGCGAACGTTATGTCACTGCCCACTCGTATGTGCAGTCTGAAATCAACATGTTGTTACATGTTGCCGACAGTTTTGATTTTACGATCAATACGTTTACGCACATTCTGGAAGGCTACAAGGTTGCCGACAAAATGGCAGCCCATGGTGCCGGCGGTTCCACATTCTCAGACTGGTGGGCTTTTAAATGGGAGGTGCGTGAAGCGATACCTTACAACGCAGCTTTGATGCAGCAGGCAGGTATGGTGGTGGCGCTTAACTCTGATGATGCTGAGATGTCACGACGACTTAATCAGGAAGCCGGCAAGGTGGTCAAGTACGGCGGCGTGAGTGAGTCGGATGCCTTAAAAATGATTACGCTGAATCCTGCAAAACTGTTACATCTGGACGATCGCATGGGCAGTATCCGTGTGGGGAAAGACGCGGATCTGGTGCTTTGGAATGATCACCCTTTGTCAGTGTATGCGCTGGCGATGACAACCTGGGTTGACGGAGTGGCCTACTTTGATCGCGAGCGAGATCAACAACTTCGGCGCGACATTGTCAGTGAACGTGCGCGTATCATTTCAAAAATTACAGCGGAATAAGGGGAGTAAACCTATGCGCAACATTTCAATGATTGTTCTGGCTTCCCTGTTAGTGACAGCAATGCCGGGCACCATGGCCTGGGTGCCAACGCCTGCGCCGGATCAGGCAGAACCGATTGCAATTACCAACGCAACCATCCATATCGGTGACGGCTCGGTCATCAATAATGGTGTGCTGGCGTTTGATCAAGGGGTGATTACCTACGTGGGTACCGATGCCAATCGCCCGGAGTTTTTTAATCATCAGTTGATCAATCTGCAAGGATTGCATATCTATCCGGGGTTTGTGTTGCCTAACACCTCACTGGGTTTGCTCGAGATTGCCAACCTGCGAGCGACCGACGATGTAGCTGAAACCGGTGATATCAATGCCAGTGTGCGCTCCGCCATTGCTTACAACACGGATTCTGAACTGATTCCAACCTTTCGTTTCAACGGCATTCTCACGGCGGGTGTCACCCCTGAGGGCGGTTTGATTTCCGGCCGTTCCAGTGTGTTTAAACTGGACGGCTGGAACTGGGAGGATTCTCTGCTCAAGGCCGATGCTGCCATGCACATGAACTGGCCGGACAGAATCCGGCGTCAGCGCAATGAAACAACCGGTGTGTTTGAAAACAGCGATAATCCTGATTATCCCTACATGATTCAGATGCTGAACAGTCTGTTTCAGGATGCGCGTACCTATAACGGCTCTCCGCTCAATCTCAACTTGCAGGCAATGCAGCCACTGTTCACGGGTGAATCCAAGCTGTTTATCCACGCCAACGACGCGCGCGACATTATCGCCAGTGTGCAGTTTGCGCGCAGTTATGGCGTGACAGATATCGTTCTGGTGGGTGGCCGTGATGCACTGAAAGTCAAGGATCTGTTGATAGCAGAATCGGTGGCAGTGATCTACGAATCTGTGCACGCATTGCCCGCTCAGGAATGGTTTGATGTTGATGAACAATTCAAGGTTCCTTTTCAGTTGCACGAGGCGGGAATTCTGGTTGGCATAGGCGGTGGCGAAACGGCGCTGGATTCACAACGTAATCTGCCATTTTTTGCCGGCACCGCGGCAGGTTACGGACTCGACCGTGAAACTGCCTTGTCGATGATTACCTCGCATAATGCCGAAATTCTGGGAGTTGACGATCGAATTGGCACGCTGATAACCGGGAAAGATGCCACGTTTTTTATCTCTACCGGTGATGCGCTGGATATGCGCACCAATCAACTTCAAGAGGCCTTTATTCAGGGGCGTATGATTGATTTGTTTGGTAATCAGCAAGCACTTTATCAACGCTTTCTTGAGCGTTACTCAACGCTGCCGATGGAACAATAGTCCTGACGTTTTCCAGGACACCCTTGTCAGTCAGTGATGGCGCAGTTCAATGAGTGGCAGCGTGAAAATTGTAAGAGTACGTTTAAGCTTGTCTGATTTTCTGCTGTTGGGACTGCTGCTGTTTCTGTCGGCTTGTTCTTTCAGGGACGCACCACAGACCTTTGATCAGGCCCGCAAAGACCTTCGTCATGAGGTCTATTATGACCAGAATGACGAAGGTGATTTTTATTGCGAGTGTGCGTGGCAGTGGACAGGCGAATCAGGTGGTGAGCTGGATCCTGAGCGCTGTGGTTACCAGCTACGCGCCCAGCCAATACGCGCTAAGCGAACTGAATGGGAGCATGTAGTACCAGCCTCTGCCCTTGGACAGACCCGGCAATGCTGGCATGACGGCGGGCGTGAAAACTGTCATCGCACGGATGCAGTTTTTAATGCCATGGAAGCTGATATGCACAATATTGTGCCGGCATTGGGTGAGATAAATGCGGATCGCTCCAATTATCACTTTGATGAGATTGCCGGTGATTCCTTTGAATATGGTGCTTGCAAGTTTCAAGTGGACTCCAGGCTGCGAATTGCGGAACCACGCGATGCCGTCAAGGGGCAGATCGCACGCATGTATTTTTACATGCATCAGCGTTATGGCTTGCAGTTATCCGAAGCACTGCAACGTCGGTATCTGCAATGGAATGTTCAGTTTCCAGTGACAGCGTGGGAGATGGAGCGTGACAGACGGATTGCGCGGGTGATGGGGCATCACAACCCGTTTGTTACCGGCGAGTTGGACTGGGTGCTGGTGTTTGACCCAGTGATGGATGCTCAGATTCGCGGGAATCGTAACAGTATGATTTACCACTTGTCTGAAGGGTGTCCGGGATACAGTCAGATTGGTGAGCAGAATCGTGTGATTTTTGAGTCCGAACAGGCTGCTCTGGACGCAGGATATCGCAAGGCGGGTAATTGTCGGTAAGGTGTTAAATGTCAAAAAAAAACGGCGCCATCTGGCGCCGTTTTTTTTTGAGCGTTATATCAGAATCTGATACGTGCACCCATCTGCATGGACCAACGTGATTCACCGCGGTTATCACGCAGAGTCAAGTCACGAATGTCACTCTGGTTGAAAGAGTAAACATACTTGCCAGTGGCAGGGTCAAGTCCCTGGAAGCGTGCAACACCTGAGCCACCGGGGAAGCCAACTTCACGAATCACACCCCAGTCTTTGTTCAGCAGGTTGCCAAGGTTGGCGATATCAAACCAGATCTCGCCTTTTCTGCCCGCGATAAACGGAAACTCCTGGGAAATTCGCAGATCAAACTGACGCACATACGGAGCCTGAGCGCCGTTGACGGTTGCGATTCCACCCTTGTCAGCAGCGAGATATTTCTGGCTGTCGACAAAGTTGAAGAACGCTGCTTCCATCGCAGAACCGCCAGTGAACAACACTTCACCTGCAGCGGCTGGCACATACAGCGGGTCAACACCGGAGCGACCGTCACCATTAGCGTCATTCACAAAGGTGTAGGTAAAGGGTCTACCACTGCGTGCCTCAAAGAACAAACCAAAGCTGGTTTCCAGTCCGGCAAGGAACTCTCTGCGATAGTTCAAGCTCATGGTCATGCGATCTTTAATGGCGTAGGCTGAATTCTCTGCGATGTCAGCGTTACGATCAGCACGTATGGCGTTGTTCCAGTTGCTGGCAGCCTGTGAGCTGGTCAGCGTGTTCACCTCGGTTGCATTGGTGCGCGTATATGCCACACCCCATGACCAGTTGTAGTCAGGACGACCCTGCAGACTCAGCGTTAACTGCTCGCCATCACCTTTGCTGGTGGGGCGTGCAATGGTGCTGTCAACGCTGTACGCGCGATTGCGATTAGCGGTCGCCTGAGCCGATGATCCATTAAAAACACCTGGCACTGTGGTTGTCCAGTAATGTGGACGGCCATCAGGATGTGTTCCGCGCGCTGCACCAAGGTTTTGTTTCTCGTAGCGAATACCTTCCTGTACTTCGGTGAGCACTACTTCAGCGCTGGCAACCATTTCATACCAAGGCAATTCGTAGTCTACGGCCAGGTTGGCCTTCCACGCAGATGGCAACTTCAGTGACGGATCAACGAAGTCAACAATACCACCCTGGCCGGGTGGTGGACGGCTGCCAGGCTGGTTGTTTGGGTCTGCGCTGAATCTGATGCCATCAGCAGTAGGGTTGTTGCTGGTGATTGCGCCGGTGTTCACGCTGTTATTGGAGTATGGGTTTGATAACCACACGTTTGCAGCAATTCCCTGGAACAGGCCGATACCACCACGTATTTGTGTGCGTTGGGCCAAGGCAGGCTGCCAGTTAAATCCAAGACGCGGTTGTAACAGACGATTGCCGTTAACCGTTGAGTCATTACGTAAGCCAAACGTGGTTGAAGCGACGGAATTGAACAGAGGTGTGTCATTGGTACGCGGTATATCAAGACGCAGTCCTGCGGTGATATTCAGGGTTTCGCTGATATCAATCGTGTCCTGAACAAAGAATGCTATGTTTTCCAGTGTCCACTCAGCCGCTCGTGTATTCACGTCACCCTGTGTTGGGTAAAACAGTGAGTAAGAACCGGGACGACCTTGGCGGAACGCTTCAATTCCGTAGAAGTCATACACACCAAATTGGTCACGACCAAAGAGGTTAAACAGATTTTGAGACTGGTATTCAGCACCAAATTTCACTTCGTGACGGCCGTTGTACCAGGTCGCTGCGCCCGTGACGTTGTCAGTCTGAGTAATCAGTTCGTTGACATGACGGAATCTTTCAGTACCCAGCCACAGTGAATCTGCGCCAGAGCAGGTTGTGCTGTTCAGGCATATGCGGATCGACGGCAACGGGGTTCCAATGTCCCACAAAGACGTCTGGTCGGCACGGCTGACTGACAATTCGGTGTAAAGATTGGGTGTCCAGTCGCTGTAAAGCTGGCCAACAAAACTTTCAAAAGATTTGTTGTTGTTGTGCCAGAAACTGGACAGTGACAGCTGTCGTGCGTCGATATTGCGCAGGAAAGGCTCTACCTGTTCAGTTGAGTTGTAGCGGAAGCTGGCACGGTGCTGTTCATTGATGTTCCAGTCGATCTTCAACAGCAAATCTTCGATTTCGGTATCCAGGCTGCCCGGTGCTTCAAAGCTGCCGGCATCAAAACCCCAGACGCTTTTTGCGATACTCTGCACGTCTTGTATGTTTGCTGTGGTAATGCCCTGAACAATCTGGGCAGAATTCGAGCCATTTGGTCCGAATGTTGGTGCCGCGGCGGAGCGTGTGAACGTCTCGTAACTGCCGAACACAAACAGGCGATCTTGAATCAGGGGAGCACCGATGGTGAAGCCCTTGGTGCTTTCATCTTTGAAACCGGCAAAACGATTGCCGTTGCGCTTTCCAGTCCAGTCGCTGTCACCAAACACACCATATACCGTTCCAGTGATTTCGTTGGTGCCTGAGCGGGTAACCGCATCTACGCTGGCACCGGTGAAACCTGAACGCGACACATCAAAGTTGGTCAGGGCGATGTTGATCGATTCGATGGAATCGATACTGATAGGCTGACGCACGGTGGGCAGGTTATTGGATTCCAGACCGAATGCATCATTGGTTGATACACCGTCAATACGGATATTGTTAAAACGCGTGTTTTGACCACCAGCGGAAATTTCGCCCCGCTCCTTATCCGTCTGTGCTATGCGTGGGTCGGTGCGGATGTAATCCTGAATATTACGACCAATGGACGGCAAAGATTCGATCTGATCGCGTCCCACAACCGAGCCGCTTCCCATACGACTGCTGTCAAACACACTGCCGACTCGTGAGCCGGTCACGGTGATTTCTTCAACGGAGACAGCGCTGCCAGAGGCCAACACCAGTTCCAGCGATGACGTATCAGACAGTTCAAAATACTGACCATCCAGCGTTGCCTCGAGATTGTTGCCAGAGGCAACGATCCGGTAAGGACCCCCTACGCGAAGGCCGCGAGCACTGAATCTGCCCTCTGCATCTGTTGTCAAACGACTGACAGTGCCGGTAGGGATGTGCAGAATTTCAACTGCAGCCCCGGATACGGGCGCACCCTGTGCGCTTAAAACACGACCGCCAGCCGCCGCTGAGGTCATCTGAGCAAACGCATGAGGTGCGCTCAATGAGCCGACTATCAGCCCGATACTGAGCGCAAGCGTGGATATTTTCTTGAGTTTCATTGTGTCTCCTTGTGGGGAAGAGGTTTTGAGTAGCTGTTTGTTGTCATGTTGTGATCATGGTTTTACAGCCTGAATTGTACTGCTGCTGCTATCCAGGTCATGTTTGTTATACGGGTACGTGCTGGTGCGTGGATCGGTTGTTTACGGGCGCCATGATAGTGCGCCCGGCCACTTGTGACCATACCCTGTTTGCAAGATCGTGAACGGTTGCGGTGGGTCGGTCGGAGGATTCGTGTGCGATCCACGAGGCTAATTCGCGGGCAACGTCCGGATACAGTACCTGCACTGGCTTTTTATTGCCGAGCCACAGAGCAAACGCCTCAACATCCACGTCGTCAATACTCTCAGCGAGTCCCAACAATTTAAGATTCATGACATTGGAGAGTTGTTCAACTTGGCCTTTTAGTGGCTTCACCAGCAACGGGCAGCCCATGTGCAGCGCTTCGCTGGCCAGCTCAAATCCGGCATTGCCAATGATCCCGCTGCAACGCGCCATCGATTGCTGAAATGTCTGTCTCGCAGGTTTAAATACCTTGACGTTACCGCAATGGCTGTCTTCTGTCGCATCAGGGTGATAGACCTCAAAACGGGTGGCAGGCAGTCGATTGAGCACGGACACCAGGGAAGTAAGATTTTCGAAGGGCAGATACACAAGGACAAGATCGTGTTCGATAGTGCGTGGGAAAGGGTTGGTCTCGATGATGGGTGGCAGAATCGGCTCCCCAAAAGAGTCCCAATGACAGCCCAGTTTGATCTGTGCAGGCGCATACCAAGAGAACAACAGTTGGCCTATGCCTGACGGTACCTTGGGGATGTCGTAACAAAATGCATATTGGCGACTGATACCAATGCAGCGTTTTTTGGCGATTTTTGCGGCCCAAGCCGTAACAGGTTCGAAGTCGGTTAGCACAAGATCATAAGAGGATACGTCCAGGTTGCGAACTTCTTGTACAAAGCGTCCGAAACCAGATTTTTTGATGGTATTGATGCGATCAACACGCCCATTTTTTACAACAAATGTCAGTCCCTGGCGTAATCGGTAATCGCCAAATGGAGCCATATCAAAATAGCGTTCTGCCGGTCTGCCGCTGAACAGATAATCAACGCTCAAGCCATGTTCAGCCAGCGCGGGAGCCATCGCCCGGGCACGGGAAATATGGCCGTTGCCTGTGCCTTGTACGCCATAGAGAATTTTCATAACAGCACCAGAGAGTGAATAAATATCGTGGTTGACGTGCCAAGAGTGGCCCCTGCCAGCGTGTCGCCCGGAAAGTGCACACCCAGCATCACGCGGGACACGCCGACCATGACTGCCCAGCTGTAAATTACGCCGATCAGCAGCGTTTCGGCATTAACACCAAAGGTTGAGCTGGCATCAGTCAAGGACAGCGTGAGAGTAGTGGCAAATATGAAGGCACCCGACGTATGGCCGGAAGGAAAACTGAAATGGTCTGACGGGATAATGACGCTGTTAAATCCCGGTATTATCTGTGCGGGGCGGCTTCTCTTTAAGCCATTTTTCAGAATAAAGTAGATTGGGCGTTCCAGCATGAAACTGATGCAAAGCAAACTGAAAAAATGGGAGCCTGGTTCCTTGATCAACATCCAACAGAAGATTGCGCTGAGAACGTATAAGTGGCCATCTGCCGTTGCGGATATCTTTCTGAAGGGGGCACACGTCCTGTCGCGGCGAAAGGCTTTGTGGAAAGCAGCCTCATCCAGCCTTTTCAGGGCATACAACAGGGGTATGCAATTGGCTATGATTTTTGTCATGGCTTCAATGTAACTGCAAAAGTTGACAAATTTATGTCAGTGTTGAATCTGTTGTTTGCGGGAGAGAACGGCCAGCTGTCACAGAGTTGTCGCAGCCACAGGGCATACTTTGAGCTTGATAATCCGCGTAAAGGTCTGTTCTATGAATGTACGCTTGTTTTTATTGACAGGCAGCGCCAGCGTGCTGATGGCGCTGCTGACTCCCGAACCCTCACAGGCTGATACAGACTGTGAACCGTTATCAGCCGATAACGCACAGCAATGTCTAAGACTTAATCAGTTACAGGTACTCGGGACCCATAACAGTTATAAGCGTTGGCCGTTAGCTGACCTCATCACACTGCTTGATACGTTTCGCGCCGGCTGGGCGACGGATATCAGTTATGAGCACCGGCCACTGCCCGAGCAACTTGAGCAGTTTAATGTGCGTCAGTTTGAGCTTGATGTGTTTGCTGATCCAGACGGAGGTTTGTATGCCGATCCAGCGGGCAGCAGATTGGTCACTGACGCTGATGTTGCTCGTAACCGTGAAGTGATGCAAAGGCCAGGGCTTAAAGTTCTGCATTCCCAGGATATTGACTATCGAAGCACCTGTCTGACCTTGCTGTTGTGTCTTGAGCAGATCAGAGACTGGTCCCTTTCTAATCCCGCACACCTTCCCATCATGGTGATGATTGAGTTTAAAGACGGTGCTCGCCCGGACTGGGGGCCGATTGAATATGTTGAGCCTGTAATCTTTGATCAGGCCTTGCTGCTAGGTGCAGATCGTGAAATCTGGCAGGTGTTTGAACGCAGTCATGTTATTACCCCGGATGACGTCAGGGGCAGTTTTGCGACACTGGAGCAAGCCATTGTGGAACAAGGCTGGCCAACATTGGCTCAGAGTCGCGGCAAAGTCATGTTTGCCATGGACAATACCGGGCGCCATCGAGAGGAGTATCTTGCCGGCGCTCCCACGCTGGAGTCACGTGCCTTGTTTGTCAGTGCTGAACCGGGACATCCTGCGGCAGGTTTTATCAAAATGAACAATGCGCTTGACGATCATGCATTGATCCGTGATTACGTAGAGCGTAATTACCTAGTTCGCACCCGTTCAGATGTTCCGACTGAAGAAGCGCGGTCCGGTGATACAACCCGGCGGGAATTGGCTCTTGGCAGCGGTGCTCAGTTTGTCAGCACGGATTATATTGAGCCGTCACCCTTCGGGTCGGGTTACAGAGTTGAGCTGCCAGACAGTAACGGGATAGCCCGATGCAACCCGGTGGCTGCGCCTGCTGGGTGTTTGTCACAGTATTTTGATGAGTAGATATCATTTGATTGCAGGTTTTTCTAATGATTACGATAGCTAAATACAATCATTAGGCAAAGTACATTCGTTTTAGTATATGGGAGGTAACTGTACCCATCATCCAAAAGGAAAACTACAATGCGAAAATTCACGATACCTTTGGCAACTGCAATCGCGATTGTTATGGCGCCTGTGTTAACGGGGCCGGTTTTTGCCCAAGGCGCATCCGGGCCTACCAATGACTACTGGTGGCCTAATAGTCTGAGTCTTGATCCACTTCGCCAGAATTCTGCTGCATCTAATCCTATGGGTGCTGATTTTAACTATGCTGAAGCCTTTGCTTCAGTTGATCTGGATGCTGTCAAACAGGATCTTATCAACGTGATGACCACATCTCAGGACTGGTGGCCTGCTGACTACGGTCACTACGGTCCTTTTTTTATCCGTATGTCATGGCACAGCGCCGGCACATACCGGGTGTCTGATGGCCGCGGTGGTTCCGATGGCGGTATGCAGCGGTTTGCGCCACTTAACAGTTGGCCGGATAACACCAACCTTGATAAAGCCCAGCGTCTGCTGTGGCCAGTAAAAGAAAAGTACGGCAGCAAGATATCCTGGGCAGACCTCATGGTCATGGCCGGCACGGTAGCGATGGAACACATGGGCATGGAAATCTACGGATTTGCCGGTGGCCGAGTGGATGCGTGGGAGCCCGAGGAAGTTTACTGGGGTCCTGAAGGTGAGTGGCTGGCAGGTGACGAGCGCTACAGTGGCGACCGCGTGCTAGAGAACCCGCTTGCTGCTGTACAGATGGGCCTGATCTATGTAAACCCGGAAGGTCCGAACGGTGTGCCTGATCCGCTGGCGGCGGCTCGCGATATCCGCGAAACGTTTGCCCGTATGGCTATGAACGATGAAGAAACCGTGGCGTTGATCGCCGGCGGACACACCTTTGGCAAAGCGCACGGCGCCGGTCGCCCAACGGGCAACGTTGGTGTAGAACCTGAAGCCGCCGATATCACAGAGCAGGGCCTGGGTTGGAGAAATACCATGGGCACCGGCAATGCTGGCGATACCATTACCAGCGGTCTGGAAGGTGCGTGGACTGTGGCGCCCAACGCATGGACCAATAACTTCTTCCAGAATCTGTTTGGTTTTGAATGGGAGCAGACCCGCAGCCCGGCTGGAGCAATCCAATGGAAGCCTACCGATGCATCAGCAGCCACTCTTGTGCCGGATGCACATGATCCCAGCAAACGCCATGCACCCATGATGCTGACCACCGACCTGGCACTGCGTTTTGATCCGGCTTATGAGGTGATCTCGCGCCGGTTCCTGGAGAATCCGGATGAATTTGAGCTGGCATTTGCCAAAGCATGGTTCAAACTGACACATAGGGATCTGGGTCCGCGCACTCGTTACCTGGGTGACATGGCGCCTCAGGAAGATCTGATCTGGCAGGATCCGGTACCTGCAGTTGATCACGCTCTGGTCAATGCCCAGGATATTACTAATCTGAAAGCCAGCATTCTTGCGACAGGTCTCGATACTGATGAGTTAGTGTCAGCAGCCTGGGCGTCAGCAGTCACCTTCCGTGGTACCGACATGCGTGGTGGCGCTAATGGCGCACGTTTGCGTCTGGCTCCACAGAATCAGTGGACGGTGAACCAGCCTGAAGAATTGAGCAAAGTAATGGCTGCGCTGGAAGGTGTGCAGGCTGAATTCAATCAGTCAGCCTCTGGCGGCAAACGTATTTCCATGGCAGACATGATTGTGCTGGCAGGTTCTGCCGCAATTGAACAAGCCGCACAGCGCGCTGGCCACAACATCACTGTACCGTTTACGCCAGGTCGTGCGGATGCAACACAAGAGCACACCGATGTAAACTCATTTGCGGTGCTTGAGCCCAAAGCGGATGCCTTCCGTAATTACCTTGAAGAAGGTTACCCGCGTGCGCCAACCACGGCCATGATTGAGCGCGCTGCGCTGTTGAAGTTGAATATCCCAGAAATGACCGTTCTGGTGGGCGGCATGCGAGTACTGGATGCCAACTACAACGATACAAAGCATGGCGTATTCACCGATCAGCCCGGCACACTGAGCAATGACTACTTTGTCAACCTGGTAGACATGTCTACTGTGTGGAGCCAGTCAACTGCTGAGGCAGGCGTGTACGAAGGCCGTGATCGTGACAGCGGCGATCTGAAGTGGACGGCAACGCCGGTTGACCTGATTTTTGGATCCAACACTGAACTGCGAGCGGTGGCTGAGTTTTATGCGACCAGCGAAGGCGAGGCAGAGTTTGTCGAAGACTTCGTTCAGGCGTGGACGAAAGTGATGGAACTGGATCGGTTCGACATCTAAGTCATTCAGTTATTGTTTACTGTAGGTAAACGGCAGCGCTGCATTGCGCTGCCGTTTTTTTTTGCTTTGCTTTTGACATGCGGCAATATGCCGCAGCTATCGTGTTGATTCGGGTTGTATTCTCCCCTTTAATGCCGGCCTTTATTAACAATGGCTTTTAATACTAAAAACAAGCGTTTCCCGGGGAGTGTTTATGAGTTTTGCGCGAATACTGTGTTTGATCCTGGCCACGATGGCGCTACCCGTCTATGCACAGCCTTCAGCTGGAAACCCGGCGTTGAATATTCCTTTGTTGAATGCAGCCCCTGATTTGCAGGACTTTGAAGGCATGACGCCGGCAACCGAGCTTGCACAACAGATGGCACGCGTGGAGGGCTTTGTCCAGCGTGAGCCAGTTGATGGCGTAGCCGGATCGCAGCGCACGGAAGTTTATCTTGGCTACGATGAGCGTACGCTGTATGCGATTTTTCTCGCCTTCGACACAGAGCCGCAACTGCTGCGTGCCAATTTGTCTTCCCGTGAAAGTATTGATGGTGATGACAGTGTAGAGCTCACCATAGACACGTTTAATGATCAGCGAACCGCTTACAGCTTTCGTGTCACACCGCTGGGTATTCAACGCGATGCGCGCTGGACCGAGAATCGTGATTTTGATGTGACCTGGGATGCAGCGTGGGAATCAGATGGATTGGTTACATCACATGGCTACATGGTCAGTATTGCTGTGCCCTTGACCAGTATCCGGTTTCCGGCAACGGATGAACAAATGTGGCGCGTGCAGTTTGGCCGTCAGATCCCGCGTTTGAGTGAACAGATGTATTGGCCGGCTTACTCGACCCGCCAGCAGAGCAGGTTGGCCCAGGCAGCACAGATGACCGGCATTCGCAATGTTGAACCTGGCAGTAACAGTCAATTTGTGCCCTATGCCTTCAGCCGCTCTGCCAATACGCTTAACCGCAACGCAGCCGGTGGCCCGAAGCTGCAGAGTTCAACAGAGCTTGAACTGGGTGTTGATGCCAAGTTTGTGCTTCAGGATGCCTGGGTTGTAGATCTGACCCTGAATCCGGATTTTTCGCAGGTTGAGTCAGATTTGCCGCAAGTCACGGTGAATGAACGGTTTGAAGTGCTGTTCCCTGAACGTCGTCCGTTTTTTGTTGAAAACGCTGACTTTTTCAAACCCACCGACGCGAACTTGCTGTTTACCCGGCGTATTGTTGATCCGGAAGCCGGTTTGCGCTTCACCGGTCGTCAAAACGGTTGGGGTTTTGGCGCCATGTTGATGAATGATGAGGCGCCCGGTCTCAATCGCGCAGTGACTGACCCATTGCATGGTGAGAAAGCACGTATCGGCGTGATTCGTGGCTTCCGCGATCTGGGCGGTCAGAATCGAATCGGCACTATGATCACCGAGCGGCAATTGGCGGATGGATTTAATCGGGTGGCCGGTGTGGATGGTCGCTTTTTGCTGGATGCCAACTGGACAGCTATTGGCTCAGCTTACCGCTCCGAGCAAGAGCCCGCAGCGGGTGGCAACACCATCAGCGGTGTGCAGCGCGATCTGTTGATTGAGCATCGGGGCCGTAACCTGTTTGCCCACATTCACATGATCGATACCGATAAGAACTTTCGCTCTGAGTTGGGATTCCAGAATCGTTGGTATCGCTCGGATACCTCGGGTGTGCACAGCTTTTTTAATGTCACCATGTTCCCCGAACAGTCTGTTCTGACCAGTTGGGGGCCACGGGTATCCGCGTCCTATCAGACTGATCAGGCCGGGGTGAAAATATATTCATCTGTGGGGCCGTCAGTGCAATGGAACTTCAACACTACACGTTTTAATGTCAGTGTGACGGATACGTCCGAAACCTTACGCCCGAGTGACTTCAGAGGGCTGCCGCAAACCAGAGTGTATGACTACACCAGCTGGGGTGCGCAACTGGTTGACGAAAGCCTGTCGCAGTTAACTGTGGATGTAAGGTTCAATCAGGGCGAGGCGTTGAATCTGGTGCCAGCAGCAGGCACCATGCCTGACGTGGCAGATAACCGTCGTGTCGATCTGAGCCTGCTGTGGCGTCCCATCGACAGGCTTCGTGTTGACAATACCTATCTGAATACAACTCTGGAAACCCGGCGCGGCGTGAAGGTATTTGATAATCAGATTTTGCGCAGCAGCTGGAATTATCAGTTTACCCGCGAGATCTCATTGCGGTTTATTGCCCAGTATGAGGAGACCATTGCCGGTCCGGCGACGCGTCTGAGCGACAGTAAAAATCTTAACTTTGATGTATTGCTGCGTTATGTCATCAACCCATTGTCCGCGTTTTACCTCGGATTTAACTCCAATGCGCGTAACTTTGACATTATCGAAACTGACACGGGTCGCGAGTTAATTGCGGCCGATTCGCTCACCAAAGACGGTGAGCAGGTGTTTGTGAAATTCTCTTATTTGTTTCAGCGCTGATCAGACGGGTGAGGGCAGGATTGCCGGTCTCTGACGAGACCGGCAGATGCTTCATCAAAGCGCGGTCTCTTGCATCAGTTCAATGATGGCCGGCACGGGTGCGTTACCGTAACTCAAGAACTGGTTGTGAAAGTTCTGCAAGTCAAATTCATTACCGAGCTGCTGTTTGACGCGCTCCCGAAAATCATAGATCTCCGCATAACCCGTGAAGTATGAGGTCAGTTGAACCTGCGACAAGGTGATGCGGCGCCACTTGTTTTCGGCTTCTGTCTGTTCCTGAAATGCCTCCAGCAACATCATGTCCATGGCTTGTTGCTGCGTCATGCCCAGCACATGCACGGCGTAATCCATGATGGCATTGGTCACAACGCGCAGATTCCATTTGCCATACATCAGCCACATCTCTGGTTGCTGATCTCCCCAGCCGGCTTCCAGCATCATGCGCTCGGAATACACTGCCCAGCCTTCGATCATGGCGCCGTTTCGTAACAGGCTCTTGATCAGTCCTGCGGATTTATTGCCATGTACCAACTGTGTGTAATGGCCAGGAATCGCTTCGTGAATATTCAGAATCTGTAAAACCCAGTGATTATATTCACGCAGATAGCTGGCGGCTTGCTCGTCTGTGTAATCGTCCAGCGGTGTCACGTTGTAGTAGGTATCTGCCGTTGGATTAAACGGGCCCGGTGCACTTACCGAGGCGCCCGCGCCACTGCCACGCATGTATTCTGGTGTCTCACGCACCACCAGCGGGCGGGTTGGATCTTGTTCAAGCAGTTGTTTCTCAGTCACAAAGGCGGCCAGCAGCGGAATCTGTCGTTCAATTTCGCTGATAAAGTCCTCGCGCGCCACATGCTGATCCGACAGATGGTCTATCAGTTGGCCAATCCGTTGCAGCCGATCTTCAGGCATCACTTGTCCGGCAAAATATTTTGGCCACAACTCAATGGTGATGGCATCCATGGAGTCGTGCAGGCGGGCTTTTTCAGCCATGGCTCTGTCGTACATTTGCCGCGCACTGAAACCGGACTGGATATCAAATGCAAACTTGGATTCGTATACTTGTTCGCCTATTCGGAAGTCCCTTCCGGCACTGTCCCCAAGGTCGCTGACAATGTTCTGCATTTCGGTGATGAAACCTTCAATGGTGGCAACGGCTTCTTGTCGCAGTTGCTCAAATCGGGCTTTTTCTGCGCTTTCCAGACCGGATGCCGAGACGCGTTCCTGAAGGCTGCTGCCCAGCAGATTCAGCGTGCCGCGATTCTGCGTCATCGCCAGCTCGGTGTGCTCGCGGGTAGGGTTGCTGATACTGGCGCGGGCAGCCTGATAATACGCCGGCAATTGTTCCAGTCTCGCCATCACCGTGCGCAAACGGTCTTCCTCAGAGGCGTAAGGTGTATTGAGTATCAGACCGATCGGCCCTGCAGCATTGTAACTGGAGGGATCCCATTGCCATTCTCTGAACTCCGTCAGATACCAGCGCATGGA
The DNA here is from genome assembly GCA_943330915.2 of Rhodoferax sp. OV413. Taxonomy (GTDB): domain Bacteria; phylum Pseudomonadota; class Gammaproteobacteria; order Pseudomonadales; family Pseudohongiellaceae; genus Pseudohongiella. The sequence goes on from CALQJO020000017.1 coordinate 28,689, forward strand.
TTGAAGACGATTACTAAGCAGGTTGTGGTCAATACGCAATGCGGGCGAGAGCGACAAAGGGTCGAACTGCGCTAGTTGTGCAAGTTCTGCATCAATAAACAGCAAGTCTTCGGCCCGGCGGGATTCATCCGGCAGAGTCACGCGGTGTGCATCATCGTATCGGCCTGAGAATAACGACCACTCCGGATTTCGCTCCAACATGCGCTGCATGAGGGATTCGCTATAGTCTGAGAATGCGGTATCCAGTGCTGCCTCAACCTCAATTAGCTCAGGTTGCGCGGTTAAGGATTCGGATCCTGCCATGAGAGCTGTATCTGGCGCTGGCTCTGGTGAGCAGGCTGACAGACTGAGGATAACCAGTGCAGCTGAAAAAGTGCCGGTTTTTAAAAGGGAGATGCGCATAAACAGTGTCTCTGAAAAATTTAAAAAGTTATCGCGGATGAAGTTTGATTCTGAACGATTCTGGAAAAGTCGGCTACTATGCGCACATTCGATTTCTCGACTCAACGATGAAGGTCAATAATGAGGGTGATTACAGTCAATACCGTTCCCGTGGAACTCTACAAAATTCTCAAATTTGAGGGTTTGGTGGGCAGTGGAGCAGAGGCCAAAGCGATGGTTGCCGAAGGGCAGGTCAAGGTAAACGGCGAAGTTGAAACCCGCAAGCGCAAAAAAATTCTTGCCGGCGATCAGATTGAGTTTGGCACAGAAACTCTGCGGATTGTGCTTGACGAGACACCACAGGAAAACTGATCACGATGAACCATAATGATGTGTTGCGGCGTATCCGTTATACCCTCGATTATGACGACAGTCAGATGATGGAGGTGTTTGCTCACGCGGATCATCTTGTCAGCCGAGAACAGGTGTGTGCTTGGCTGAAGCAGGATGACGACGCTGAGATGGTCAAGATCAGTGATCGCGACATGGCCATTTTTCTAAATGGTCTGATCAACTTGCGACGGGGCCGCAGAGACGGGCCTCAAGCTGAAGTTGAAAACAGGCTGACAAATAATATGGTGTTGATGAAGCTGCGCATTGCCATGAATCTGCAGTCAGACGATATTCAGGCCTTGCTGGCCGACACCGGATTAAACTTCAGTAAACACGAGATTAGTGCGTTATTCCGCAAACCAGGTCACAAACATTATCGGGAATGCGAAGATCAGCTTTTACGTAATGTACTCAAAGGCTTACAAAAGCGTTTGCGCAAGTCGGATTAATTATGTTATCGAAAGACCATCAAATGACTTTACCTAAACGGGGGATAAATATGCGTTTTTTATTGGTTGCAGTGCTTATGTTGGTGTCATCAATCTCTGTTGCTCAGAGCACACTCACGATTGATGCAGGTCGGGGAGAGATCCCGTTGTTTGTGCCAGCGAGTTACGACAGTGACGCGCCGGCGCCGCTTATTGTGCTGTTGCATGGTTATGGCTCCAATGGTGTGCAGCAGAATCAATACTTGCGCATCAGTGAGATGGTTGATCGTTATGGATTTATCTTGGCAACGCCTGACGGGACTCAGGAAACTACAGGTCGCAATGCGCGTTTCTGGAACGCTTCCGAGGCCTGTTGTAACTTTTATGCGACAGACTTGGATGATTCAGCCTATGTTCTGGCGATCATCAATTCGGTGAAGTCGCAGTACACGGTGGACGCCCGGCGCGTTTATCTGATCGGTCACTCCAATGGCGGATTTATGTCTTACAAGGCGGCTCATGATCACTCTGATGTGATCGCAGGAATCGCCAGTCTGGCGGGTGCTGAAGCAACTGTTGTGCAACCTGCGCCTGCCAACCCAGTTCATGTTCTACAGATACACGGCACCGCAGATGGCACAATTGCCTACGCCGGTGGTGAGATTCAGGGCAATGTTTATCCGGGCGCTGTCGAAACAGTGACACGATGGGCTGGTTATAACGGTTGTACAGCGGAAAATCTGGTAACAGCGACACTGGATCTTGATCAGCGTCTGGAAGGGCTGGAAACAACGGTTACCCGCTACGGTGACACCTGTCGGCCAGGTGGTTCTGCGGAGCTTTGGACAATAGCCGAAGGTGCGCATATTCCTGCGATATCCACAGTGTTCCCGGCAGAAGTAGTTGAGTGGTTACTGGCACGGCCGAAAATTCACGCCAGCGAGCGTCTGGCTGTCAGTCAGAACTGATGCAGGTGGGCGGTTACACTGTCATAAACAGAATGCCGACAGAGTAGCCGCCAAACAGCGCACACCAAGCCGTGAACCGCGGCGTCGTGATCTATTCCGCTATCGAAGTATGGAACATGAGGCTGAGCGCGCAGTCGGCGGAAAAACAGCGAAACACCACACGCTTATATGGACGCGCACCTGGCTGTCATGAATGCATTTTGCGTGCGATGCGCAGGGCGATTGTGGCAGCGACCGTTGTCAGCAGTTCATAACCAATTGCGCCGTAGGTATAAAATGTAACCGGCTCGGGAGAGCCCAGAAATCCGATAAAACGGGCTACGGTGATGCTGCCGATGCCAATGACCAGCACCAGCAGCCCCGATTCATAATACTGAACACGGGTGGCCGCGATAAGACAAAACACACCGATGCCAGTTTGCAATCCGCCATACATCGATGAGATCTCGGCGTAGGCATCACCGTTGCTGATAATCAGACCTGCGTAACCAGCAGGTACAGCAGGAGAGAACAGGCTGATCAGGCCGTAACTGATAAACACCAGCGCGGATATCCACAATACAATTTTGCCTGTCATAACTGCATCTCCTTCCAATATAGATTGACGATCAATTACGCTAAAAGTAAGCCCGGCAAACCACACGTGACGTTATTTGCAACCTACGTTGATGTGGCAGCAAAGCCTCAGTTTCCCGAGACGTCTGTAAAGCCCTCACGGTTAGGCATTTGCACCGCTGGCAGGGTGTTTTTGTCGAGTACAAAATCTTCGGCAATCACTCCATGTAGATGCAACACATAGGCCGTAACCTGGTACACCTCGGTATTGCTCAGTGACTTGGGTGCTGTTGGCGGCATCGCGCGCCGCACATAGTCAAAAAGGGTGCTGGCGTGTGGCCAGTAACTGCCGACCGTTAACAATGGCGGAGTGGTTGAAACCGATCCGCCCACCAGAGCTGGTGAGCCGCTAGCACCTTCACCGGCGGCACCGTGACACGCTGCGCACTGTTGTTGATATACCGCTTGCCCCTGCGCAGCGGTACCGCTGCCCTCAGGCAGATTCTGACCATCAGGCGCAACAATCAGGTCCCAGTCAGCCAATTGGGCCTCGCTGATCGCGCTGCCGAGTGCAACAGGATTGGCAGGTGCCTCTGCGGCGAGCCCGATTGACGCTACGTTGAGCGCAACCACACCCGCTGCCGTCACAAAAATCGAAACCGCGTTACGCATAAACATTTTTAACATCTCCCTGCGCTGATACAGACCAGCTCTGGATAGCATTGTAGTGATAGCGGTTTGCAGGGTTGTAACCTGCCATCCATATATCACGGCCTGGTTGCACGTTATTTCTGCTGTCGGTTGCCCGGCTTTGCAATATGGCCGGCGCACCGCTCCATTGCCAGGGCAAGCGGAAGCGTGCCAATGCCAGATGTTGCTGACCGGCTTCAATGTGCGCATCAGCCCAGGTTCTGCCACTATCTGCTGAGATTTCTACACGTCGAATGGCGCCATGACCTGACCAGGCCACGCCGGTGATCTCGTGAATGCCCTGACGCAATAGTTTCATCTGCCCGGATGGCGACGTGATCACGGATTTGACACCCATCGGGTAGGTGAATTGCAGACTTTTTCCATCCGGCAACAGGTCAGTGTATTTAGAGGTTTCATCGCGAAAGTGCGCCGGCGCATCAGCAACTTTTATTTGTGTCAGCCATTTCACACTGACATTGCCTTCCCAGCCTGGCACAAACAAGCGCATGGGATAACCTTGTTCCGGGCGAATGGGCTCGCCGTTCTGGTAGAGCGCGATGATGACATCATCAAGCGCCTTGGATAGTGGAATCGAGCGCCCCATGCTGGCTGCATCAGCACCGGTTGCGGTGATCCAGGCAGCCGTGTCGGTGACGCCTGCTTCTGCCAGCAGTGTTGACAAGCGCACGCCTGTCCATTCTGCACACGACAGCAGACCGTGTATGGCGGCCGCATTGGTATCGCCTGCGGTGGCAACCGTATTGGCACCGCTGTTGCCGGAACACTCAAGGAAATAAATCTGGCTGACCATGGGGTAAGCCAGCAAGTCTTCATACGAAAAACTCAGCGCCTGGCGCACAAGCCCATGTATGACAAAACGATGCTGGGCGGGGTCAATGACCGGTACACCACTGTGATGGCGCTCGAAGTGCAGGCTGTTGGGTGTGATGGTGCCTCGTAGTAAATGCAAAGGTGTGCGAGATACGCCTGATCCTGGCGCAGTTGCACTGGGGCCGCCTGCCAGGCGTTTGACATCTGCTGCAAATGGCGAAGGTGCGCCATAGTCCGACGGCCCGTTACCCGGTGTTTTTGACCATGCGGGGATGCTCAACATGCCTGTGTCGGCGCCAAGCGCTGAGCCTGCTGCTATTGAGCCGATGCCCGCAAGCCCTAAGCCAAGTAGATGCCTGCGATGAATCAGGCCATTTCCTGCGACGTATTCTGGATTATGTTTAGAGTCCATTGGTGTTCCCTCGTTGTTTTTCTGGCGATCAGGTTTGAGCATAAATGAGCTTGTGTCTGTTTGCCATGAACCAAGCTAATTTAGATTGGAAATCTCCTGCCCAAGGGCTAAAGTAGGGCAGCTTTTGACCTTTGAATAAACAAATGCATCACCCGACAAAAGATCAAAAAAACTACAACAAAAAACCAAGAGGAGAGCACTCCATGCGACGACTAAAATATACGGCCCTTGGGCTGATGCTTTTGACCAGCCAGACGCTGGCACAGTCCGACGAGAGCGTGCTGTTTATCGGCAACAGTTTTACTTTTGGTGCCGGTTCTGCGGTGCGTTTTTATAGAGCCGACACCGTCACAGACCTCAATAATCTCGGCATTGGCGGCGTGCCTGCCCTGTTTAAATCCTTCACCCAACAGGCAGGACTCAACTACGATGTCTCGCTGGAAACAGAACCCGGTAGTGGTCTGGATTTTCACATTGAGAATCGACTGGGTCTGATCGCCCGACGTCCCTGGGATACTGTGGTTATGCATGGCCAGAGCACGCTCGACTTCGATAAGCCCGGAGATCCGGGCAAACTGGTGGAAACGGTGAAGCAAATGGCCGATATCCTCGTCGCCCGTAACTCCGCTGTAGACATCCACTTGATGGCGACTTGGTCACGAGCTGATCAGATATACCCGGAAAATGGTGCCTGGGTTGGGCAGCCGATAGCTGCCATGGCCAATGACGTGCGCGCGGCCTATGATGCGGCGGCGGCGGCTCCGAATGTTCGCGCTGTCATTCCAGTGGGCGAAGCCTGGACCAGAGCCATGCAAACAGAAGTCGCTGACGCAAACCCCTATGACGGCATCGATTATGGCAAGGTGAACCTTTGGACTTACGATCACTATCACGCTAGCACGCATGGATACTATCTCGAAGCACTGGTTGTTTTTGGCAGTTTAACTGGGCTTGACCCACGATCGCTGGGAGCCAATGAGTGCTCGGCCTTTGAACTTGGTATGACCATGGAGCAGACTCGCGCGTTGCAGCAGGTTGCATTTGACGAACTGGCCAATCATGGCACCGTCCAGCCTATGCCCTTTGAACCCGGCGTGCGGCTGTCGCCAGCGCGGTGTTCCGCGAACTTGTAGATGCGGAACTGAGTGACTTGATCTGACTCCAGATGGCAAGCACCGTTCAATTGACGAGTAGATCACCACACGCCTTTAAGGGCACCGCCAGGATTTTAAGAGCAGGGAGCCCGGCGTGGTTCACGCCATGAACTTTGTAATTGGTACCGGAGGTCGGAGTCGAACCGACACGCTTTTAAGGGCACCGGATTTTGAGTCCGGCGTGTCTACCAGTTTCACCACTCCGGCAGGGGGGGTGTAAAGCGAGCGCGATTATAACAACATTGATTGATCTGGCAATCACTATCTTTTAATCAAATTCCGCGTCTGGATTTAACACGTTCAGCTGAGTATTCTCTTCATCGTGGTGACATCAGAGTTTACTCAAGCGTTTTTTCGAGACTATTTTTTCGCGCGCAACTTACTACAAACTACTCATTGCAAACACTGACAGGAATCAGGTTATGAAACGAATGTTGATAATGTTGCCTTTGTTACTCGTGTCTTCAATGAGTCTCGCGCAAATCCCGGCGTTACCTGATGACGCACAAACACTTGTCGATGCGGTGATGCCGCAGGTCATCGAATGGCGCCGCGACTTCCACCAGCATCCCGAACTTGGCAACCGCGAATTTCGCACCGCTGGCATCATTGCTGAGCATCTGGAGTCGCTGGGCCTGGAAGTACAGACCGGCATCGCGCACACCGGTGTTGTTGGTATTCTCAGAGGCGGCCAACCTGGTCCGGTGGTGGCTCTGAGGGCAGATATGGATGCCTTGCCGGTGGAAGAACGCGCGGATGTTGCGTTTGCCTCACGCGTACGCACTGAATATAACGGACAGGACGTTGGAGTGATGCATGCCTGCGGTCACGATAATCACATGGCGATACTGATGGGGGCAGCCAGTGTTTTGGCAGGCATGAAAGACGAGTTGCCCGGTACCATTATGTTTATCTTTCAACCAGCAGAAGAGGGCGCGCCCGAAGGTGAGGAAGGCGGCGCAGAATTGATGCTAGAAGAAGGTTTGTTCGCCACCATCAAGCCGGACGCCGTGTTCGGGCTGCATGTGTGGCCAATTCCTGCCGGCCAGATTGCCGTGCGTGAAGGCGGCACTATGGCCTCCAGTGATGAATTCACCATTCGCGTCAATGGCCGGCAGACTCATGGGGCGGCGCCTTGGGCGGGTATCGACCCGATTGTCGTCGCTGCTCAGATAGTGATGGGTTTGCAGACCATTCCAAGTCGCCAGCTGGATAGCACCTTGACCCCTTCAATTGTAACGGTGGGCGCTATAAACGGTGGAGTTCGCAGTAACATCATTCCCGACAGTGTTGAAATGATTGGTACGCTGCGCACGTTTGATGCTGAGACCCGTCGTCAGATTCATGAACGCGTTGAACGTACCGCCACACAGATCGCTGCCAGTTCTGGTGCGACGGTGGATGTAAACATCAATCTTGGTTACCCGGTGACCTTTAATGACCCTGCGTTAACCAGACAAATGGCGCCGACACTGCAACGTGTTGCAGGCGAACGGTTTGTGGAGGCGTCGCTGATCACCGGTGCTGAGGATTTCTCTTATTATGCCAACGAAGTCCCAGGGGTATTCTTTTTTCTGGGCATCGGCGCGGATGATCCGGCGTTGGTTCACCCAAATCATTCTCCTTACTTTTATGCTGACGAACGAGCGCTGCCTGTCGGCGTAACAGCCATGACGGCGTTGGCACTGGATTTTTTGCGTAACGGCGCTTTGTAAATCTCCTAACCAATGGTGAAAAACCCATCCAATAGTCCCGGGAGGACTTATGCCTTATCTTTTAACAATCAATGGTCAATCTCACGAGATTGATGTTGAAGGTGATATGCCACTGCTGTGGGTTGTGCGAGAACAACTTAATTTGACCGGCACAAAATTCGGTTGTGGTATGGCGCAGTGTGGCGCCTGTACTGTGCAGATTGACGGTGTCGCGACGCGCACCTGCGTACTCACGGTCGCTGATTCGGTAGGCAAAAACATCGTAACCATCGAAGGCTTGCAATCGCCGCAGGCCCTGGCCATTCAGACTGCATGGGTTGAATTGCAAGTGCCACAATGTGGTTATTGTCAATCGGGGCAGGTTGTATCAGCAACAACATTGCTAGAGCAGAACAGTAATCCAACCGATGCCGATATTGATGCCGCCATGTCTGGCAATATCTGCCGTTGTGGCACTTATCCGCGTATCAAAGCCGGCATCAAAATGGCCGCGGCACAGTTTTACAACGCAGCAGGAGCCGCATAATGAACATTAATCGTTTTCTGAAATCTGCCGCCGGTCATCAGACTGTTGATAACAGTCGTCGATCTTTCCTGAAAGTTAGTGCTGGCACGTCTGCCGGTTTGATGTTGGGCGTCAGTTTCAACGGTTCTGCACTTGCGCAATCTGCTGCTACCGATGCTGCGTTGGAGTTAAACGCTTTTGTGAGCATCACACCCGACAACGTAGTGAAAGTGCTGATCAAGCATCTTGAAATGGGACAGGGCGTTTACACCGGCCTGGCAACCTGCATTGCTGAAGAAATGGATGCGGCCTGGAGCCAGGTTGAGTGTGAACATGCACCGGCGAATACCGCAAGATACGCAAATCTGCTAATGGGACAGCAGGGCACCGGAGGCAGTACAGCAATTGCCAACAGTTTTATGCAGATGCGCCAGGCGGGTGCGGCTGCCCGATCAATGCTGGTATCTGCGGCAGCAGCGCAGTGGCAGGTGCCAGCCAGCGAAATCACGGTCAGTAATGGCATCTTGACGCACGGCGCACGGTCCGCGACTTTTGGTGAATTGGCGATTGCAGCTGCACAGCAGCCGTCGCCCGATGCCGAAAGCCTGAGCCTGAAGACACCAGCCGAATTCAAACTGATTGGCCAGGAAAACACATTGCGCAAGGACGTCGGCAAACACAACGGCGCTGCAATTTATACACAGGACGTCAAACTGCCTGGAATGCTGACGGCTGTCGTCGCGCATTCGCCACGGTTTGGTGGCAAGGTCAAATCGTTTGACGCAGGCGCCGCTCTTGCACGCCATGGTGTGCGACAAGTATTTGAAATCGATAGCGGTATTGCTGTTCTCGCAACTGACTACTGGTCAGCCACCAAAGGTCGTGAGTTGTTGAGCATCGAATGGGATGACAGTGCCGCTGAAACCCGCGGCACTGCGGACATTCTGCAACAGTATCGTGGCCTTGTAGATACTGCAGGCGCCGTCGCCGAGTCGCATGGCGATGCAGAACAGACATTGGCTCAGTCCGCCGATGTGACTGAACTGGTGTTTGAATACCCGTATCTGGCTCACGCGCAGATGGAGCCGATGAACTGTGTGGCGCAGGTTAACGGTACCTCAGCGGAAATGTGGTACGGCTGTCAGAGCGCCTCTGGTGATCAGGCGGCCATTGCACAGCTGCTGGGGACTGGAATCGAGCATGTCAAAATAAACACTGTATTTGCGGGTGGTGGATTTGGTCGGCGAGCAAATCCGGTCTCAGATTATGTGTTGGAGGCTGTGCGTATTGCGCGGCAGGTTCAAGGCACACCCGTGAAACTGGTGTGGTCGCGTGAAGATGACATGCAGGCTGGTTATTACCGTCCCGCTTATGTACACAAACTGTCGGCGTCACAGGATGCAAACGGCAAACCGGCGGCTATTCAGATCAGGGTTGCTGGTCAGTCAATTATGGCCGGGACGTCGCTGGGTGCCATGATGATTTCCAACGGTATTGACATCACTTCCGTTGAGGGATTGTCAGATATGTCTTATGACATACCTGAGCGTCAGGTTGAATTACACTCAACACAAGTCGGAATTCCGGTGCAGTGGTGGCGTTCCGTTGGCCACACGCACACCGCTTTCAGCAAAGAAGTATTTATTGATGCTTTGGCCAGGAAAGCGGGTGCTGACCCGGTTGCATATCGACTTGAATTGCTGAAGAACAATCCGCGTGAAACTGCCGTACTGCAATTGGCAGCCGAGAAAGCTGGTTGGGGAACAACACAGCTACCCGCAGGGTGGGGTCGTGGTGTGGCAGTGCATACCTCGTTCGGGTCAACAGTGGCGGAGATTGTTGACGTTTCTGTACAGGGCAATAACTTCAAGGTTGAACGAGTTGTGGCGGCGATTGACTGCGGTATCGCCGTTAATCCGAGTATCGTCAGGGCTCAGGTAGAAAGCGCCATCGCTTATGGGCTCTCTGCCGCCCTGGCTGATGAGGTGACTCTGACCGCTGGCAATGTTGATCAAACCAATTTTCACACCTATCGGGTATTGCGTATGAATGCCATGCCGTCTGTGGAGACGCATATCGTGCCGTCAACCAACCCCCCATCGGGTGTTGGTGAACCAGGTACTCCTCCGATCGCGCCGGCAGTTGCCAATGCTTTGGCAGCGGTGACCGGACGGACATTCACGCGGTTACCCTTGAAACTGGCCTGATTAACATCCCTAACTGGCGCTGCACCCTGAATAGCACGGTGCAGCGCCCGCTGCGGATTTTGTTGCTTACACTGAGGCGAGAAATCGCCTTAATTCTGTCCAGGTCTCTTCCGGGCTGTCCACTTGAAACGTATGGCCGCCAGCAATGCCTTTACCCTGAGCATTGGTGGACTCCATCTGCCAGACGCCCAGCACATCGTACAGACGCCCCATGGGCGCATTCAGTCCCCATAAAACGTTGAGTGGGCATTCGATTTTTTTACCAGCAGCAATATCTGTTTTATCTATCTGCATATCCATGCGAGCTGATGCGCGGTAGTCCTCACACATACCGTGAATAGCAGCCGGGTCCTTGTAAATTTCTGCAAACACATTGCCGATTTCACCTGTGCCGCCCCCGGTGATGAACATGCCAGTATTTGCAATGATATCCTCCGGAAAAGGTGCGGGGCGCAGGAAAAGGAACCAGTGAAAATAGGTTTCCACAAAGGTCAGCGTCACATTGCTATAAAGATAATGCGCCGGGACGATATCCAGTACGGTCAGGTTTTTTACCCGCTGTGGATGATCGAGTGTCAGACGGCGTGCGACCCGCCCACCGCGGTCATGACCTATCAGTGCAAACTCTTCGAATCCCAGCATACTCATCACATTGGCATTATCTTGCGCCATTGTGCGCTTGGAGTAATTGCTGTGATTTTCGCCTCCTGCGGGTTTACTGCTCCAGCCGTAGCCGCGCAGATCGGTTAATACGACCGTATAGTCTCGAGCCAGATTTACTGCGACTTCCGCCCATGTAAAATGCGATTGCGGAGCTCCGTGCAACAACAACAGGGGCGGGCCGCTACCACCTACCAGCGTATGGATACTCACGCCGTTAGTGTCCATTGTCATTGTTTCAAAACCGGGGAAGTACTTTGCGTCCAATTCTGCGGCATTGGCGGGGACGCGCGCGAAGGTCTGGGGCTGTGCCATCACTTCGTGAGGCTGTGCCAATAGTGACGAACCCACTAGCAACGCACTGTTTTGCAGGAAGTTGCGTCGCTCTCCGGAGAAAAATAAGCCGGTGTTCTCGATATCGTTTTTATTGTTCATGTCCTCGATCCTCGGTTCTTGACAGTTCTTTGACGGGGTGTGGGTCGATATCTGGATGATCTGGCCCATGTTTAATCCGTTAATCCAAAATTCAGAGTTTACAGCGTGGATGTTTTGACACAAGAATGATCCATGCGCAAACCAGTATCGTAACTGGCATGTACTTAATAACTTCCATTCCAAACATCATGTTAACGGAACAACTCAAATGAAAAAAACGTTATTTACACTGCTAGGTTTGATGATGGTCACCGGTCAATTGTGGGCTCAGTCATCGATTGACGGTACCTGGGATTTCGCGATGACCAGCCCGATGGGCTCGGTGAACGCCAAGGTCCTGCTGGTCACCGATGGAACTTCGCTTATTGGAGAGTTTGATCTTGGTGCGGGTCGTAAATGGCCAATAGAAGAGGGGCTCGTTAATGGTAATACCATCAGCTTCAAAGTCACTCGTGATGGCGCAGCTATGACCTATGTGATGAATGCCACCATTGACGGTGATGCCGCCAAGGGTGTTGCCACAGCGATGGGGAGCACTGCAGAATGGACTATGACCCGGGCGAACTGATTCAGAGTGATCTGTAAATAGCCCTTCATCAACAAGCCCACGCGGGAGTGATGTCATGATTGGCAGGATTATTCAGATAGCTATGTTGGGCTTTGTATTGGTGCTGGTAACTCCCCTACTGAGTGCTCAGGACCAAAGTGAAAACGAGTCTGCCATTGCGTCAGCGATGGCAGCACTTGATGAGTTTATGCTGACCTTCAACTCGCGTGATCCGGTCGCATGGGCCAGTTCTCTCAATTATCCCCATGTCCGGTTTGCTAGTGGTACGGTGACTATCTGGCACACCGCGGAAGAATTCGCCTTGGGCGAGTCCTTTGAACGGCTTGCTGCAGAAGGCTGGGATCATTCACGGTGGATATCACGCGAAGTAGTCTTGGCATCGCCTGGGAAAGTCCACGTCAATACCGTTTTTCAGCGTTTTAATGCTAATAATGAATCAATTGGCACCTATGAGTCGCTGTACATCGTAACCCGTGATACCAATGGACACTGGGGCACACAAGCACGCTCAAGTTTGGCGCCATGATGCACATTTATAGTTGTTCTTTTTAGTCCACTGGAAATAGCCTGCTGATTGGGGCACACTTGCGCCCCATGCAACTATCCGACTTTGATTATTATTTGCCAGACGAATTGATCGCCCGCTATCCGGGTGAGACCCGCACTGGCAGCCGCCTTCTGTGTCTTGATCGCCATACCGGTGCATTAACACATCGTATTTTCAGTAATATCATCGATATGATTCAGCCCGCGGATCTCCTGGTATTTAACGATACCCGTGTAATTCCGGCTCGCTTGTTCGGTCACAAGGCGACTGGCGGTCGGGTCGAAGTCATGATTGAGCGCATGCTGTCCGACAATCAGGCCATCGCCCAAGTGCGCGCTAGCAAATCACCAGCATCCGGAACACTGTTAAACCTGGTGTCCACTGACAATTCTGAGTCTATCGATGTAGAGGTGCTGGGTCGGCGAGACGAATTTTTTCACTTGCAGTTTTTGTCGTCACAACCGTTAGTCAGTCTGCTGGATCGCTTTGGTCACATGCCACTTCCCCCTTACATCGACAGAGCCGATGAACAGTCGGATTCAAGTCGGTATCAAACTGTTTACAGCCGTAACCCCGGCGCAGTAGCGGCTCCGACTGCCGGGCTGCATTTTGATGAGGCTCTGCTTAAGGCGCTTGCTGATAAAGGCGTTGGTCAGGCTTTTTTGACCTTGCATGTTGGCTCCGGCACCTTTCAGCCAGTGCGCACTGATAATGTGTTTGAGCATAAAATGCACAGCGAGTGGATCAATGTATCCACAACGGTTGTTGATCAGGTCGAACGTTGTAAGGCCAGAGGTGGCCGGGTCATCGCCGTTGGCACAACATCTGTGCGCAGTCTGGAATCTGCCGCCTGTATCGCTCATAAGTCTGGGCATCTAGGTCTTCAGCCATATTCTGGAGAGACAGATATCTTTATTTATCCGGGTTATCAGTTCACGGTCGTTGACGCCATGATCACAAATTTCCATCTTCCACGTTCAACGCTGATGATGTTGATCAGTGCATTCTCCAGTCGTGAAAAAGTCATGGCAGCTTATGAGGAGGCTATCAGGCAGCGATATCGCTTCTTCAGCTATGGCGATGCCATGTTTATAAGCTAGTGGTATACTCCGGCACCTTTTGATTTTCATTTTTATCCGTTATTAATTCAGACATTTACACAGCAAAGGTTTTTATCATGGCTAAATCACCCGTTCGCGTTGCAGTCACCGGAGCCGCCGGTCAAATCAGCTACTCATTGTTGTTTCGCATCGCTTCAGGCGAAATGCTTGGCAAGGATCAGCCGGTTATTCTGCAATTGCTGGAAATTACACCCGCCCTTGAAGCGTTAAAAGGTGCAGTCATGGAGTTGGAAGATTGTGCATTCCCACTTCTGCAGGGTGTTGTCCAGACTGACGATCCGAATGTTGCGTTTAAAGATGCCGACTATTGCCTGCTTGTGGGGGCCCGTCCTCGCGGCCCCGGTATGGAGCGTAAGGATTTGCTGGCCGCCAATGCCGCTATTTTTTCAGTGCAAGGCAAAGCAATCAACGATAACGCCAGCCGCTCAGTCAAGGTGCTTGTTGTTGGTAACCCGGCCAATACAAACGCACTCATTGCCTATCGCAATGCACCTGATCTAAAACCCGGGCAGTTTACGGCGATGACACGTCTGGATCACAATCGCGCAGTAGCGCAGCTGGCGGTGAAAACAGGCAAACACAGCACTGATGTTGATGGCATTATTATCTGGGGTAACCACTCTGCTACTCAGTACCCTGATGTACACCACACGACTGTTGCTGGCAAAAAAGCACTGGACTTGATAGAGCAAAGCTGGCTGACGGGTACGTTTATACCCAATGTTCAGCAGCGTGGAGCGGCCATTATCAAGGCCAGAGGTCTTTCATCTGCAGCATCTGCTGCCAATGCCGCTATCGAACATATGCGTGATTGGGCGTTAGGCACTCACGGAAAAACTGTCTCCATGGCGATTCACAGCGATGGTAGCTACGGAATTGAGAAAGGCCTTATTTATTCATTCCCTGTTACGTGTGCTAACGGTGAGTACACCATCGTGCAAGGCTTGGGCATTAATGCGTTCAGCCGTGACCTGATGCAGAAGACTGAAAAGGAATTGATGGAAGAGCGTGATGCTGTCGCGCATCTGCTGCCCTGAAGCCAATGATAAATGGGTCTCTAGCGCTGTTGAAGCAAGCAGAAAACTGCAAAGACTCATTATGGTGACCGGCTCATGAAACTTCGAAAATCAGCACCATTTATCCCGGTTTCGTCCAGAGAATTGCAGTTCTGGATATTCCAGTTGAGTGGCTGGGGTTTGTGGGTGCTGATGTTGGTTCTGCGGGACATGACCTTTGTCCCGTCAGAATATATGCTCGAACGAGTCAGTGTTTTTGTTGTTGATGCGGTGATTGGGATCGGTTTAACAACCGCTCTTAGATACCTTTATCGCGCTGTGTGGGACTTACAAGTTGTTTTTCGTTTGTTTGCCGGTATGTTTGGGTGCTGGCTCGCCGCTCAAGCCTGGCGGCCAATCAAGGTTCTAATTACAGATTCTGATTTTGGCGCCAGTGTTGACATCACGGGTTATGGTTGGGCGAGTTTCAGCAACATGCTGCCGATCTCCATGTCTATCCTGATGTTGTGGAGCGTTCTGTATTTTTGTATCAAGTACTACCAGTTATTTCAGAGCGAAAAGGAGAAAAATCTTCGTTCTGAGGCGCTCGCTCATGAGGCTCAATTGCGCATGTTGCGGTATCAGCTCAATCCCCACTTCTTGTTTAATACGCTCAATGCAATTTCTACGTTGATTCTGGTGCAATCGACTGACCAGGCAAATGCCATGGTGACTCGGTTAAGTAAATTTTTGCGTTATTCCCTGGAGCACGACCCTCTGGATAAAGTGGATCTCGCTCACGAGTTGGCAACGTTGCGGTTGTATCTCGAGATCGAAAAAGTACGTTTTGAGGAGCGCTTACGTCTTGAATTTGATATCAGTGAGCAGGCGTCCAAAGGGCTGTTACCGAGTATGCTGCTGCAGCCATTAGTTGAAAATTGTGTCAAACATGCCATTGCCCGCAGTGAGCAGGGCGGTACCATTTGGATAGCAGCGAGTGTCATCGATGACAGGCATTTGCGCATCGTGGTGGCAGATGATGGTCCTGGTGCAGTAAAAGATCCGGAATCGACGGGAGTTGGGTTAAAAAATATCCGCGACCGGCTTAGGGAGATTTACGGTGCCAATCATCAGCTACTCTTCACATCACGTGAACCCAGAGGTTTTCAGGTAGAGGTGGTAATCCCTTATGAAACACGATAACTCAGCTCAAATGATGCGGGTTTTGGTAGTGGATGATGAAGCTCTCGCCCGTAAGGGTTTGATGTTGCGGCTGCAGGAACTCGGAAAAACAGAGGTGTTGCGCGAGTGCCAGAATGGCAGAGAGGCTCTAGAAGCGATTGCGGAATTGGCGCCAGACTTGGTGTTTCTGGACATTCAAATGCCTGGCATGAGCGGTTTTGATGTGGTGGAAAGGCTGCAACAGGACAATATGCCTCTGGTGATATTTGTAACAGCTTACGACGCCTATGCAGTGAATGCCTTTGAGGTACATGCCGTCGATTACTTGTTAAAACCAATCGAGCTGGATCGATTGTCGCTTGCGCTGGATAAAGCCAGCGAGCGGATTTCCAGCGAGCGGGACAACAATGACAAACAACGATTGCTGGATATTGTGATCGGACTCACTGGTAAGACAGAGCAAGCGGTGATCGAGTTGATCAGCTCTGGTGAAAGCCCGGCCAGGTATGGCGAAAAGCTTGCAATCAAAGATGGTGCGTCTACTACGTTTGTTCCTGTGAAAGATATTGATTGGATCGATGCGGCTGGTGATTACATGTGTGTGCACGTCAAGGGTGCTACTCTGATCATGCGCACCACCATGAAAGAACTGGAAGAACAGCTTGATCCTCTGGTATTCCAACGGGTGCACCGCTCCACCATTGTGAATCTGGCTCGTGTGGAGAAAGTATCCTCACACATCAATGGCGAGTTTCATTTGACCTTAAGTTGCGGGACTTCGTTAAAAATGAGCCGGTCTTACAAAGATAAAGTGAAACACTTTTTTTAGTCACGGCAAGTGCTGAAGCGGCAACGCTGTAGTATCAAGAACTTTGCGTAGAATAAAGCTTGAGTGCACATCGGCTACACCCTCGATCCTTGTCAGGATGTTCAGCAAGAATTCCTGATAAAAATCCATGTCCGGTACAATCACCTTAAGTTGGTAATCAGCTGATTGACCGGTGATCAGCAGGCACTCTACGACTTGCGGATATTTTTTTATTTCTGCTTCAAAGCGTTCAAACCGGTCAGGCGTGTGCCGGTCCATACTGACCTGCACCAATGCGCTGAGTTTTAAACCCAACTGCGAGGCGTTCAGGATAATCACCTGACCTTGTATCAAACCTTCATCCTGCATGCGTTTGACTCGTCGTGCGCAAGGCGTCGCTGACAGACCAACGCGCTCAGCAAGATCGGTATTGCTGATGCTGCCATTGATCTGCAGTTCACGAAGAATTCGTTTATCGAGCTTATCAAATTCCACAAGGTTGCCCAAAAATAGAGAATAGATCTAATAAATTAGCTTAAAGTAGTGCCAACGTCTATTAATATGAGTTTTATTCGAAAAAACGGGGTGGATTCACTCGTGCTGTAAGGCTAATCTAAGCAGCATCCGGAACAGGCTCCACTTGCAGATTACCCTTTGCTTCAGGCGCCGGGCTTGATGAGTAACTAAAGGCAGATTTCTAACCCCGAAATCCTGCTGTTTTGTTCTCCTCCTGAATTCATAAAATTCAGTTTGCCAGCTGGGTAGTGTTTTATCTAATTAAGAAAAGGAAAGGCAAATGTCAGTGCAGAACCGTTTTGATCATAAAAAGTATGTAGCTTTCCCGCCTGTTGGATTAAAGGATAGAACCTGGCCGGATCAGCTCATCTCAGGTGCGCCGCGCTGGTGCAGCGTTGATCTGCGGGATGGCAATCAGGCGCTGATTGAACCGATGTCAGTCAATCAAAAAAAGCAGATGTTTGATCTGCTTCTGGAAGTAGGCTTCAAAGAAATCGAGGTGGGTTTTCCTTCAGCATCTCAGCCTGATTTTGACTTTGTGCGGTATCTTGTTGAAGAAAATCGTATTCCTGATGACGTAACCGTGCAGGTGTTGACACAGGCGCGGCCTGAATTGATTGCGCGTACCTATGAGTCCTTGAAAGGTGTCAAGCGCGCGATTGTGCATGTCTACAATTCAACATCGGTTGTACAGCGTCAGAAAGTGTTCAAAACCAGTAAACAGGGGATTATTGATATCGCTGTCGCCGGTGCGCGCGATGTGAAAAAGTTTGCTGAGAAGTACCCGGAAACAGACTGGACTTTCCAATACTCACCAGAAAGTTTTACCGGGACTGAAATTGATTATGCGGTCGAAGTTTGTAACGCAGTGATCAATGTGTGGCAACCAACTCCTGCAAAAAAATGCATTATCAATCTGCCTGCAACGGTTGAAATGTCGACACCCAATGTCTTTGCCGATCAGGTTGAATTTTTCTGCCGGCACGTCAACAGCCGCGATTCGGTGGTGGTGAGTTTACATACTCATAATGACCGTGGCTGTGCGGTCGCGGCGGCAGAGTTGGCCGTGATGGCTGGGGCAGACCGTGTTGAAGGGACGTTGCTTGGTAACGGAGAGCGCACTGGCAATATGGATATCATTACCATGGCCATGAATTTGTACAGTCAGGGCATAGACCCGATGCTCGACTTCAGCGATATGGACAAAATCTGTTCAGTTAGCAAAGCTTGCACACAGATTGATGTTCATCCCCGACAACCGTATGCGGGAGATCTTGTTTTTACAGCATTTTCGGGCAGTCATCAGGATGCTATCAAAAAATGTCTCGATCTCTATGAGGAAGGTTCGACCTGGGAAATCGCTTACTTGCCGATTGATCCGCGCGATCTCGGCCGTACTTATCAGGATGTGATCAGAGTCAACAGTCAATCTGGTAAAGGTGGTGTGGCTTATGTTCTGCAAAGCAAATTTGGTTTTAATTTGCCACGATGGCTGCAGATTGAATTCAGCCGTGTTGTGCAGAAAGAAGCTGAAGACACCGGTCAGGAGATCTCACCCGATAAAATCTGGTCATTGTTCCAGTCCACATTTCTGGCAGCACAGCAATCTGTAAAACTTGAGACGTTTACCTTTGAAAAGTCAGGCGAAGGAGAGCGATTTAAAGCGACGCTCGATTGTTTCGGCCAAAAGCTTGCTATAAACGGTCAGGGAGATGGCGTTATGGACGCTTTTGTTGAGGCGATAAAAAAAGCCACGCACATAGAATTTGAAATCATGGAGTATGGTGAGCACGCGTTAAGTCAGGGCGCTGACGCGGATGCTGTGACTTATATCCAACTGAAGAGCGGGATGCAGCGCTATACCGGCGTCGCAATCAGCCGCGACATTGTTTCCTCATCCCTCAACGCACTGCTTCGCGCCGCCGCGCAGTTGATCTCCGAAGCCCAACAAAAGACCACCTGACTCTGTGCGGAGGTTGAACAATAGCAGGCATTTCCGTCCCCAGCGGGAAGAGAGCGAGGCACAATCAGGCGCGTAGCGCCGTGCCGAGGAACTTCCCGCTGGGGACGGCTACGGCAAGCATTCCTTTCGGTAAACTAAAAGGGCAAACTCACCCAAACTATTCTTGTGTCTGTATCGACAAACCCCTCGAGAACCATGGACCAATCCGACAATCAGTTGATTGCTGCCGCGCTTGCCGGGTCTTTACCCGCCTGGGATGCATTGGTGCGTCGTCATGAAATGCGTGTATATAACCTCGGATTGCGACTGCTGAATAATCCCGATGATGCATTGGACCTTGTTCAGGATGTGTTTTTGGGAGTCTACCGAAATTTATACAGATTTCGGGGAGAGTCACAGTTTAGTACTTGGTTGTTTCGAATTGTACACAACAAAGCAGTGGACTTGATTAGACGAAGACAGGCGGGGCCAGAGATTGAAGACTGGTTTGAAGAGGGAACTCCCGAACCTGCAAACAATTTACCGGGCCCCCTTGATTCCTATCTGGAAACTGAAATGAACCAGCGAATCAGTCAGTTTATGTCGAGACTGCCTCCTGCCCAACGTTTGATTGTGGAGTTAAAAGTGTTTCAGGCACTGACATTTGAAGAGATTGCACCCTTGCAGGATATCCCGGTGAATACCGCTAAAACCCGGTTTTACACAGCCCTTAAAAACTTGAAAGCCATGATCGAGGCGCAAACATGAGCTGCCCACATACACCTGAAATAATTGCAGATCACTGTGATGCTGATGTTCCTGCTGAAGTTCTTCAGCGGCATCGTGTTCATTTGGATACTTGCTGGGATTGTCGGCAGGAGTTGTTATCCCTGCGCGGTGTGCCCGGAGAATTATTGCGCTGGCAGTCTATTCCTTTGCCGGACTGGGATCGCTCTGGCATGGTCAAATCAACAAGCAGGAGAAAGACATTGGCCAGCCGCTCTTACCAGTGGCCAACGATCGGTCAGTGGCTGCCGTTGGTGGCCAGTCTGTTACTGGCTGTTGCGGTGATGACTCAGACCAGATTAACAATAGGGCCGCAGGGGTGGTCCGTTAGTTTTGGTGTTCAGTCAGCAGTTTTGAGCGCGCAGCAATTAGATGAATATCTGACTGCGCACGCCAACACCAGCCAGACTGAGACACGGGAATGGGTAGAAGCGGCGTTACAAACGCACGGCCAAACTACAGCGGACAGTATCTATCAGTGGATGACCTATATTGAACAGCAACGCGCTCTGGATGTGCAGCGTATGGATGCGGGATTCGAACAGTTGATGAATCGTGATTTTCAAACAGTGGACTCTGTCAGGCAGCTTGCCAGTTATGTCCTGTATCAGGAGGCGCCATGAGCTATTTCAGTCGACAATGCCTGTTATTGTCGGTTTTTTTAATGTCGGCGTTTGTCGCGTCCGTCAATGCTCAGACTGTTGATGATGAGATGCAAGTCATGCGGCAGAATATCAATCTGCTGAGTTCAACGCTGGCAGATGGTTTAGGTTTGAATGAGCGCCGTGGTGTTTTCAGTCCAAGGGCTGGCGATATAAGAGGGCGGTACCTGCAAGGATTTGGGGTGATGCTTGAGGTGAACAGTAACTGGCAACCCTCTGATTTTCCTATCATGGATTCTTTTGGTGGCTCTCTGGAGCAGCTCAGTAGTCAGTTGGACGGTCTGATCCTGCAAGGAGTTGTTCAACGCCCGGATTTTGAAGCCATGCGCGATCAATTGGCGTTATCCATGCGTACGGATGAGGTGGCAGTCTACTATCGTGAAGTGATGCAGCAAATTTCTTCGATACAAGAAATACCAGCGATTGAGCGCGGTCTTGCACTGGCTGTGAGCTCAGTTCAGACATTGCAATCAATGGGGCAGATAGATGACAGCACAAGCATTGCGATCAGCAAGGAGGTGCAGAGTATCCGGTTGGACCTCGATCAGCAGTTGCATGCATTGAGTGAGCTCAGAGAGCAGATTCGACATCAGGCGGTGTCTTTTGAAACGTTACCGGATCAGACGACTCAGGAGCGTTGGCTCACATTGAGAGAAGAGTTGAGTCTGAGCTTGCAAGCATTGCAATCCAGAATGAATGAGCAGTCCGCACTGTTACAAAATGAACGCGAAAAAGCTGAGCAAATAAATCGTGAACGTGCGCAGCGCGCACTAGAAATATTTCAGGGTAGGCTCTTCGAATTGTTGTGTGATTATAGCGCTGGTTTGCGAGGTTTGCCGGCAGATGAGTCCGTCAACGTAGTTCTGCTGGGGGCGGGAGAAGCCATGGCAGATGCGTCAAGACGCGATATTGTGTTCAACATCGACAGAGAATCGCTGCTTTCATGTCAACAAGGAAGGTCAACTCCACAACAGTTACAGGTGGCTGCTATTCGTTACCAGTATTAGTCTTGTTTCGCATAGACCAATAATAAGAATTGATTCTGAGCTTTAGTGTGATGCTAAAGACAAAAGCCGCGCTGTCATGCCTGCGCTTTATCTTATAGACTAATGGTTTGTCGCTGATTTTGATTGATTCTGGATTTGAATCATACGGCTGCGATTGAAACTGCGATGATAATAACAAGCCTGGTGCTGAATACTCAGATTCAGATGCAGCAAGGAGATAAAGATGGATTGCCCTAAATGTAATGCAAAAATGAATGAACGATCAGTGGAAGTACTGCATGGTACAGTGGTGATCGATCAGTGTTCAGGTTGTCAGGGGCTGTGGTTTGACAATGGCGAAGCTGAGCAGCTTAAAGATTCCTGGATGTCCGATTTTCTGGATGGCGGTGACCCTCGCATAGGAAAGACTTACAATCGTGTACGCGATATCCAGTGTCCCCGTTGTCAAAAACCAATGCAAAAAGTGAATGATTCCCGTCAGCCACATCTTGAATACGAAGCCTGTGCTGAACACGGCATGTTTATGGATGCGGGCGAGTTTACCGATTACAAACACGAAACCTTGATGGATATTTTCAAGGGCCTCGTCGCGTCGTTAAAGCGTCGTCGTTGATACTGCTTCTGATTCGATTACTTGTGTACTGAAGCCGCATTTGCTGGTAGTGCAATGTTCCAGCGCGGGTGATACCAGATGGCTCGCTCCGCGCAACCGGCCGGAAGCTGCCTTATCCGACCCAGATCCATCCAGCTGTTAGAAGGTGTGTGGAAATCTGAACCCACTGATGCCCAGAGTCCTGCCTGTAATGTCTGTTGTGCCAGCGCCGACATTTTTTCCGGGTGCAGATTTGAGTAACTGACTTCAACAGCATCACCGCCAGCTTCTGCAAATGTCGCCATCAGTCTTTTTAGTCTTGCGCTGTTAAAGTCATATCTGTCTGGGTGTGCCAGCACGGACAGCCCGCCGGCTTGCCTCACAATACTTGTCGCCTGCTGCAGATCGCACCACGGAATACTGGCTTGAAATTTGCCCTTTTTGCCAAGGTATTTATTAAAAGCCAGTTGTTTGGAACCAACGTATCCGCCATCAACCAGGAAGGAAGCAATATGGCTTCTTCCAACAGATTCACTTGGCAATTGCTTGAGATAATCGTGCAGTCCACTAATGCCGGCGCGCTGCATCTGGTCAGCTATATTTTCTGCACGTATTTTTCGCAGGCTCTGCTGATGCCGCAG